>CALAAN010000363.1 GCA_937884915.1 uncultured Oscillibacter sp. | reverse complement strand
GGGTAGTGCTCGCCCTTTTCCAGCTTCCCGATATGCCCCTGTCCGCATTCCACCATTTCGCCAAGCCGAAACTGACTGATGCGGCGCATCTCGCGAACGTTTTTGAGCCGTTCGCCCAGCTCTTTTTCAGTCAACATCTTTTCTTGCTCCCCTTATTTCCGTAATCCCTGCATGCGCCGCGTTTTGAACTGGCGCGCGCCCAGATAATCGTCTTTCTCCTGCAGCTGCCGCGCTTCTTCGGCTTTTGCCGCATAATAGCGGTCAATGTCCGCCTGATAGTGCGGGCATTTGCTGTGGCAGCCCACGTGCCGCACAGGCGGCTTGCAGCTGCGGCAATGTTCAAATACTTCCACGGTCCACCTCCGTGAGCGGGCGGAACTCGAGGTATTTCTTCGGCGTGCCGCGGGCGGTCTCCTTTACTTTGACGATACGGACCTCAAGGCCAAGGGAGCCGAGGATGCCTAAAAGCGTGCGGCGGTCTGCCTCATTGTCGACCGGCGCGGGAATGCGCGTCCATTCAGTCTCATTCATGTGGCGTCCTCCTTTGTGAGATAGGCCATGGCGGACTGCACGCCGAAGACGCGGGCGGTCTCGTGGTCGGAAAAGAACACGTCGATGCGGCTGCCGTTGATACCGCCGCCGCAGTCCTCGGCGATGTAGGTGTGCTGCGTGCCGTCCGGAAAGATCAGCAGCACGCGAGAGCCATACGGGATGACGCGCGGGTCGACGGCGATGGTGCGGCCCTCCGCCGCCAGCGTGCCGGTGGCCGTAATGCCGTCCGATTTGCCGCAGCAGCGCGCACAGGGGCAATAGGCGGTCAAGGTATACTCGCCGAGAAACACATCGTCACAGGCGGCAGGCTCGCTTGCAGGGATATCCCACGCGGGGTCATAGGCGGCGGGCGTTTCCGCTGCCTGCGCCGCCGTGCGCTCTTCAGCGGTGGCGGCGGGAGGGACGGAGAGGATCAGCGCCGCGAGGATCGCGAAAAACAGGCGGTTCATGGCGTGTCCTCCTTCGTGAAAATCTCAACGACAGTGAATGCCTGCTCGTTGTAGAGTTTATTGGCCGAGACCGCATAGATCACGGCGTCGTCGGCGTAGGCGTGGCCGTTGAGTGCGTCCATGACGGCCTTAACGATGTTGTCGATATCGCCGTGGTCCTTGAGGTATGGCGTGCCGACCATACCGGGCACGTCGCGCTTCGACGTGCGTTTCGGGATGGGGAAACGGGCGTATACCGAGAGGAACAGGGGCGCGCCGTCTGGGAACCGGACAGCGCCCGCTTCCTCCCACGCGCGGCGGATGGACGCCTCGAACTGCTGGGTGCGTTTCGGGGTATATGTACCAAAGCGCGTGACGCGGGGGCGGCCCTTGGGGATGGGCTGTCCGGGGACAATAAAGCTGGTTTTCACTGCTCCCCCTCCTTCATGTACTTCTCGATGTAAGGCTTCATCCACGCTTTGCCGGGGTGGATGGCCGGTTCTCCGGTGCCCTGCTGCACCGCATGCAGCGGCGCGAGCAGGTCGAAGAGGTCGGGGAAATACTTGTTGTGCGCGGCGTAGTCGAGCACGGCGGCCTTGACGGGCGTGTAGTCGTAATTCTCGAGCACCGCCGCCCACGCCGTCATGGTGACGGGGTTGAGCTGCTTGGCGTTGGGGTAAAACTGGCGCAGCAGCGAGAAGAGTTTCTTGCGTTCGGCCTTATCCATGGCGGCCACCTCAGAACGGGAGTTCGCCGTCGCCGAGCTCTTCGATCTCATCGAAACCGGCGGGAGCGCTGAAATCCTGCGCCGCGCCGCCGCGCTTCACGCCGGAAATGGCGATGAAATCAACGTCGAGGTCGTAATATGTCTTCTCGTTGTACTCGCTTTTTGAGAGCGCGCCGACGGCGAGCACGCAGTCCATCTTGCGGACGGCGGCGACGTCCTTTGCCTTACCGCGCCAGCCGCAGAGGCGGACGAACAGCGTATTGCCGTCCTCGTGCTCCTGCGCGGCGACAGTGACCTTGCCGAGGTCTTTCCCCTTGGCGTCGAAGGTCTCGCCGTCGCGGACGGCATTGCCGCAGATGAGATAGACGTCCTTCGGCGGGCCTGAATAGTAGGTCTTGCCGATCTTAACCATTGCCATCGGCGGAATCCTCCTTAAGCTCGAACGCATGGCCCATGCGGTCCTCGTAGGTCTTTTTCACCTTGGCATAGGTGACGGGGAGCGCAGCGGGTGACAATTTATCTACGCTGTCGACACCGGCAAAGCCGTGCTTGTCCGACTTGGTGATCGCGATGAGGCCGGTTCTGATCTTTGCTTCGTCACCCGCGTACAGCTCGGAAAGCATCTGCGAGAGGGCGCGGCGCTGGTAGAGCTGCGCTTCCTTTCCTGCCTGCGTGCCACGCTGGGGCTTCTCGCCCGAGCCTGTGCGCTTGTCCGCGTCGGGGTCGTCTTTCTTGGTGGCGACGTGGAAAAACTTCAAGAGGAAATACTTCTCGGCGTAGGTCAGAGCCTTGCCGACGCCCTTTTCGCCCGCGAGGTCGACGCCCTGCGCGTACCAGGGGACGGTCAGCTCTTCGCCGGATTCCACATCGTGCCAACGCATGGTGACGACCATTTCGGTGAGGTAGCGCACCGTGCCGCTGCGGGTCGTGCCCTCGTGCAACTGCGCGCCGGTGACGGACGGGATCAGAAGAAGACCCAGCTCGTCCATCAGGGGGCGGAAGGTATCGAGGACGTTTTCGTCGGACGCGAAGTCGTATTTATCCGATGTATTCTTGCCGTCGCGGACGACCTTGTCCACGCGGCGCTGCATTTCGAGCAGCTTTTCGTAGATTGTGGTGTATGTCTTTTCCATAGGCTTCTCCTTTAAGCGATCCGCCCGCGCGGATGCTTCTTTGTCTTGATCTCGTACAGGGTCTTGCAGACGTGGAACGAGGCGAGGGCCTGCCCAACGTCGGCGGGATAAAGCCGGTACGTCCCGTCCGGAAGGAACTGGACGGCGAAAAGGGCTTCGGGATAGAGGGCGTTGTCGCCGCAGAGGGTGAAATATCCGCCGAGCTGCGCAGCGACCTTGCTCTTGGCGATCTGCGAGACGAATTTATAGTCGAGGATCGCGAGCGTGCCGTCGAAGTCGGCGACGAGATCAGGCGTTCCGGCAAAGCCCTCAGTGCCGAGCGGCTGCTCGATGAGATACGGGTCAATGCGATGCTCGGACAAAAACAGCTCGACAGCATCGGCATAGGGCGCGTAAGCGTCCGGCAGCTCGAAATCCTCCGGCGCGCCGCCGGTCAGGCGGTGGGCAAGGTAGGCATGCATCGTCGTGCCGCGGTCGGCGGCGGCCTCGACCGTCAGGGCGAGCATATCGTCCTCGGGCTCGTCATAGTCCGCGCCGAGCGGGGCGACAAGCTGCGTCACGCTGGGGACGGCCTTGCCGTCGACGGTGTAGGCGTGCTTTGCTTCGTCAAAGGTCACGTCAAACATGGCGGCCCTCCAAAATGTCGATCATGCGATCAAGCAGGCGGGCAAGCTCGAGCGTGCCGAGGGCAATCATGGCAATGGTCAACGGTGTCATTCTTCGTCGCTCCTTTCCCAATGGCGGCGGTCGCTGACGGAATCGCCGTCCATCCATTCGTCAAATTGAGATTCTTCTTCGCAGGTCAGCGTATCGAAAAAGTTGGTGATGCGCGCAAGCAGCGCTTTCCGGCAGGGGCGGCAGAGCCAGTCCCGTGGGCGCATCGCGCCGCCGCACTTGGGGCAAGGCTCTGCGGGCCGGACCTCGGGGCTCTCGCATGTGGGGCACTCAAGAGGCTTGCAGTAGTCCGCATGAAAGACGGTCTGGCATTCCATGCAGATACATTTGATCGTGTTCATTCGGGCATCCCTCCTGACAGGCACGAGGCCAGCGTGGCGGCGGATATATAGCCGTTCTGGAAGGGATAGCGGCGCTTTAGGCTGCGCTCATCGGCAAAGCCGGTGTAGGCCTTGACCTCTTTAACAGAAAGCAACCGTTTGCCGCCGGTAAACTCCAAAATGTCAGCGAGGTTTTCGCGGTAGTTTTGCTTTTCGCGTGGCATTGTATATTCTCCTTTCTTGGGGTGGTCGTGGTTGCGGGGATGGTCAAGCGTCCTGGCTTGGGGTGCGAAAGGAACAGAGGGTTGCCGCCCTCCTTTGTACCACGGCGGAAAAAATCTCACGGAGCTGCGGGTTTCGGGCAATGACGGTCAGCTTGGAGACAGCTTTGCACTCTGCCGCCGTCGCGCCGGATGCGCGCAGGCGCTTTTGCAGATTTCTCTTGCGGGCTTCCAGATCGCAGCCCGCACGCTCTTCCAGCTCCCGATAAAGGTCGCCGGTCGTCGTCTGGAAGCTCAGCGAATATTCCTTACACATCTGGCGGATGGCGCGTCCGGTCTCGTCCTGCCAAGTGTCCTTGCCGGTGGCGGCGGGGGCGGCGATGAGGGCAATGCCCTTTCGCGTCTGTTCCGCCGACTGTTCCAGCGCGGCGATGCGTCGCTCCTGCTCGACCAGCACGCCCGCCTGCGCAAGAAGCTGTTCGGCGGGAGTGAGCTGCTTTTTCTGGTAGCTGCCGGTGCGGCGGATGGACGGGATGACTTCGGACGTGACCCATTTGCGGAACGGCTTCGCTTCGGGCTTGTCCGAGCGGAGGATGACGGAGTAAAGGCCGGATTCGTTGGTACAAATCATTTCAATGGTCTTATCTGGGTTTTGGGGGTGGGGTAACTCAAATCTACCCACCTCGTCAGGGTCAAGGCGCTTTATCAAATCTTTGTGGTTGTCGATGCCCAAAATGCCCGCGACATCTTTCAGGACGAACCACGGCTCGCCGTCACGCTCGACCGTGCGGACGGCGGAGTTCTGATAGGTAAAGGTTTGCAGTGCGTTCATGGGGGGATGCTCCTTTCGTGAATTTTACGTTTCCGTACTAAACAGCAAATCAAGGCTCACGTCGGGGAAAAAGACCTTGCGAATGGTAGCGGCTTCATCCCATGTGAACGGTGATAAACCGTTCAGCTTGTTTGCCAATGTTCTCTGGCTAATGCCGATGTTCGATGCGATCACGGACTTTCTAACGCCGCGACGCGAAATCTCAGCAGCGAGGTTTGGATATTTAGGCATATATATTCCCTTTCGTTACGTTGCATTTCTTCCTGAAATATGGTATAATTCTTCATATTTCAGAAAGGCGGTGCACATTGATGAAAATTCCAAATGATGGCTTGCAAATGAACTACACGTGCGATTCGTGCGGGGAATCGTTTCTTGTCCCGGCGACTACTCCGGCAGAGAAAATTATTTGTCCTCATTGCCGGAAGCCTCGTCTGATGGATCCGAACCGTCAGAAGGCTGCTGTTGCTGGGAACATTCTTGGTCAACAGTGGCAAGATTCACATAAGGAGAAGTAACCTTCCCCCACGCGACTATCGCCTCCATCGACAGCCGATTCACTTTCTCGAGTGCATCGGCTGTCTTTTTCGATTTCCACCGAAAGCGATACAGATTGCACATACTTCCCACAAACTCAGTCAGGTCTTTCAATGGGACCAGCACCGTCAAACCGGCGGGGTGCTTAATTGTGATAAATGGTTGAGGAAGAGGCATGTTTCGTTTTTTCATAAAAGTTCTCCTTTCGTTACCGTATTTGGAAACCACGTTTGCAGTATATAACCGTATTCGGAATTTGTCAACATCGTTTTGCAATTTTTGTTACCGTTTTTGGAAATATTTCTCTTGCAAAGGAATTGCTCCCATGATATAGTCAGTCCGAGAGGTGATTTACATGTGGTTAACAAAATTCAATGAATTACGAAAGGCCAGCGGAATGAGCCTTGATGTTCTAAGTGAACGATCTGGCGTGCCAAAAGGAACACTTGCAAAAATCACATCCGGTGCCACAAAAACGCCCGCTTTAGAAACGGTCAAGAGCCTTGTTTACGCTATGGGGTATTCGCTCGCTGACCTCGATGACTTCCCAGCAAACAGCAAAAATGCCCCGTCCTTATCGGACGAGGCAATGAAGATCGCGAAGGATTACAGCGTACTGGACCGCTACGGGCAGCAGGCTGTGCGCGATCTCGTTATTACAGAAAAGAAGCGCTGCGAGGACGACACGCAGTTTATCAATAACATGCAGATGGAGCCGGAGCCGGTGATCATCAACTTGTACAGCGAACCGGCGGCGGCGGGGATCGCCGTGCCGACGGTGGGCAAGGATTACACGCCCTACGAGCTCAAGCCGGAGGACCCCAAGGGCGCATCGTATGCGGTCCGCGTCCAGGGCGACAGCATGGAACCGGCCTTCCACGACGGCGGTATCGCCTTTGTCAATCACGACGCACTGGACAACGGCGACATCGGCGTGTTCTGCGTGGACGGCGGCACGGTGATCAAGCAGTATTATCACGATCCGCTCGGCATGACCTATCTCTTTTCGCTCAACCGCAAGCGCAAAGACGCGGATGTTCTCATCCATCCCAGCAGCGGACAGACAATCGTCTGTCAGGGGCGCGTCATCACGTCCAAACGCTACCCGCTCCCTTCTACATACTGACACCAGAAACGCGCGCACGCGGCAACGTCGCGCGAATCTGAGCAATAAAAAAGCGCCCTGCGCGGCAACGCAGGACGCTTTGACCGATCCACCCCGCAACCACGACGAAGCAAGGCAAATTTGGGAGGTCAAGACACAGTAGCACGCCTTCCATTGTCTGACAAGTAACATTTGGGAGGTAAACCATCATGGCAACAAAGAAAAAATATCACAAGAGAAAGGACGGGTTATTTGAGACAAGCCGGACCATCAACGGCAAGCGGATATTTTTCCGAGGGAAAACGTGCGCAGAGATCGATCGGAAGATCCTCGAGTACAACACCGAAAAGAAGGTCGGAAGAAAGGTCCCCGTCATTGCTGACGAATGGCTCACAATGCGGGAGCCTGAGCTATCGATGAGCACATATCGCGTATATCGCTATGCCGTCGAGCGCATCAAGG
>CALAAN010000362.1 GCA_937884915.1 uncultured Oscillibacter sp. | reverse complement strand
CGCGGGAGCGGGGCAATACTGCGCTCCCATGCTCTGGGGCTCTTATCTGCAGGAGGGGCGCGGCCTCGGCTCGCTTTTCGTCTATCTGGCCGTCGTGGGATGCTATGTTGTCAGCCTTGCGCGCAGCCGCAGGGCAGCGTGAGGCATTCTGTCTGCTCTCCCCCACTTTTGCAAAGGAAAACGGCGCGGTGACCGCGCCGTTTTTTCTTTTTTCACATCAGCGTGATATAGCTGACGCCGTCGAGCTTTTCGAGCTCTTCGAGCATCTCGTCGAGCGTCGTCTTGCCGTTCACCCACAGGGTAAACGTGCCGCACACGGGGCCGCCGCTCCCCGCCTGTGCGTCGCTGAAAAGATTCAGATCCCAGATGTAGTGCCCGCGGCTTTTCACCTGACGGATGATCCGGCCCGCCGTGCTCCTGCTCTCCATTTCGAAATACACGGTGGAGACGCGCTGCATCCTGCGGATACGAAGATCCACGCGCCGCAGCACCTGCATGGCAAGGAAGATGAACGCATAGCAGATGATGCCGCCCGCGTAAAAGCCCGCGCCGAACACCGTGCCGATGATGGCGACCGCCCAGAGTCCCGCCGCGGTCGTGAGGCCGCGCACCTCCTGATTGCGCGTCACCAGGATCGTGCCCGCGCCGAGAAAGCCGAGCCCCGTGATGACCGAGGCCGACATACGCACAAGGTCCGTCTCGCCGATGCCGGCGACAAAGATGTTCGTCATCATCACAAGTGCCGATGCGTCGCTCACGATGATGTAGGTGCGGAAGCCCGCCGCCTGATTGTGCCGCTCGCGCTCAAAGCCGAGCGTGCCCGCGCAGAACGTGGAGAGCAGAATGCGCACCACGATCGAGAGCACCGTGATGTCGGTGAGCTGCTGAGAGATCGTTTCCATGGGATTTTTCACTTCTTTGCTGAAAATTAGCGCGGAGGGTCGAGCGCACGTTCTCCCCTCCGCAGCCGGAACTATTCAAAATGTTACGCATTCCCTGCGCGGCGTATGCACAGGGTGAATGCTGAACTTCCAGCGCACACAGCATTATAGGCGTCTTTCCTCCCTTTGCAATAGCGCTCAGGTGAAAGTCACTTCCGCGCGCAGCGGTCGACGAACGCGCGGCAGATGCTCTGCTGCACGGGCTCGTCCATCATTTCGGGGTGCCACTGGATGCCCGCGATGAGGCGGTCTCCGTCCGCCTCGTAGGCCTCGATCACGCCGTCGGGCGCGTAGGCCGTCGCATGAAACATCGGCGCGAGCGTGTCCACCGCCTGATGGTGCATGGAGTTGACCTGCAATTCCGCCGCGCTGGTCGCGCGGTAGAGGAACGAATTCTTTTCGATCCTCACGCTGTGCTGCGGCGCGCCCTTCGCGCCGCCGGCAAAGCGGTGGCCGCGATAGCCGCGCGCGGGCAGATGCTGGATGAGCGTGCCGCCGAACGCCGCGTTGATGACCTGCGAGCCGCGGCACACGCCGAGCAGCGGCTTGTCCGTCTGTTCCACAACGTACTTTGCCAGCGCGAATTCGAAATCGTCGTTTCTTGCAACGAGATTGGTGACAAATTCGCTCCTCTCCTGCCCGTAGCGGCGGGGATCGACGTCGCACGCGCCGCCGATGAGAAAGAATCCGTCGCAGATCTCCGCGTAGCGTGCAACGAGCGACAGGTCGTCCGTCACGGGGAGCATCACGGGCACGCCGCCCGCGCGCTCGATGCAGCGGGGAAAGTCCTCCGGAATGAGGTAAGCCCCCTGATCCCGCAGCGGCATGAGGTCGGGCGCTTCTTCGTGGCAGCGCTCGTCAAAATAGTTGCTTGTCAAACCGATCAGCGGGGCCATGGGGGCTCCCTCCTTTTTTATTTCGTTTTCAGCCGCGCTCGTACACGGCCTTGCCGCCGAGGTACGTGGCGCGCACCTTGATGTCCTTGATCTTCATCGGGTCCATCTTGAAGATGTCCTCGTCGAGCACGACGAAGTCGGCGAGCTTGCCCTCCTTGATGGTGCCCTTGATGTCCTCTTCAAAGGACGAATAGGCCGCGTTCGCGGTGTACATGCGCAGCGCCTCGTAGACGCTCACGCAGTTTTCGGGATACCAGCCGCCGTCCGGCGTGCCGCCGAGATCCTTGCGGTTCACGATGGCGTAGATGCCCTCCCAGGGGTCGTGGCCGGTGCCCGGAGCGTCGGAGCCGCCGGTGAGGATCATGCCCTCTTTTAAGAGGCGGCCCCACGGGTTCACGTACTTGCTGCGCTCGCCCACGCGGTCATACATCCACGGCATATCCGTGTGGATGAACAGCGGCTGCGTGTCGATGATGACGGGCAGCCTGCTGATGCGCTGGATGATATCCTCGTTCAGCACGGTCATGTGGATCATGCGGAAGCGCGGATCGGGCTTGGGGTCTTCGTTGTAGACCGTTTCGATGGCGGTCGTCAGCATATCGGCCGCGCGGTCGCCGATGACGTGGGTGCCGACCTGGATGTTGCGCTGATAGGCCGCGCGCACCAGCGCGGTGAACTCGTCCTGCGTGTAGTTGCACAGGCCCACGGCGTTGGGATCGTCGCTGTAGGGCTCGAGCAGCGCCGCGGTGCGGCCGCCGAGGTTGCCGTCGACAAACAGCTTATAGAAGCCGTACTTGACCATCTCGTCGCCAAGGCCCGTGCGGATGCAGCAGTTGGGCAGCTCGTCGTAGCCGAGGTAGATGCGCGCGGTCAGGCGGCCCTCATCCTTGAGCGCCTGATAGGCGTCCATGTACTCCATGAGCTCCACGTGGCGGCCCTGGATCGGGTGCACGCCCGTCAGGCCGTGGGTGTTGAGCTCGCGGATAGCCTGCTCGAGCACGTCCTTTTTCGCTTCCAGCGTTGCGAGCTTGTCGGGGATGAGACCGGCGATCTTCGCGCCCGCCGCGTCGCACACGACGCCCGTGGGCTCGCCGTCCGCGCCGAAGACAACGTTGCCCTCGACCTCGGGCTTGAAATTGCGGTCGATGCCCGCCATCTTCAGCGCCAGAGAGTTGGCGGAGAAGAAGTGCATGCAGCTTCTCGACAGCAGCACCGGATGGTCGGCGCAGGCCTCGTCGAGGTCGAACTTCGTCGGCATCTCCTTCGTATCGGTGAAAAATTCGTTGTCAAAGCCGAAGCCGTAGATCCACTCCCCCGCGGGAACGGTCTTGGCGTACTCGCGCACGACCTCTTTGAGTTCCTTCATCGAGCGGACCTTGTCGAGCGTCAGCTTGACGAGGTTGCTCGCCGAGGAATAGAGGTGCTGGTGCGTGTCGATGAGGCCCGGGAGCACGGTCTTGCCGCCAAGGTCGACGACCTCGTCGGCCAGTACGCGCGCCTCTTCATCCGTGCCGCAGTAGACGAACTTGCCGTCCTCCACGACGAAGGCCGAGCACTTGTCGCCCTCTTTTTCCATGGTGTAAACGCTTGCGTTGATATAGGCAGTTTTCTTAAACATCGGGTCATTCCCTTTCCGGCCCGTTCGGGCCTCTCAGGTGT
>CALAAN010000361.1 GCA_937884915.1 uncultured Oscillibacter sp. | reverse complement strand
TCTCTTGGGGGATCAAAAGGGGGCCATTCTCTCACGTGAGAGAATGGCCCCCTTTTTTTGTGCAGCGCCTGCGGCGCTGCCTTCTATGCTGTTCAGCCGAACTGCACCGGCTCAGTGGCTTTCTTGAGCCATTCCAGCTCATCCCCCTCAAGATACGGCGAAATGGCCGCAAAGACCTTTTCGTGATAAGCATTCAGCAGCTCCACATCGCGCGATGAGAGCAGCGACAGATTGATCGCGTCGCGGTCATACGGCACGAGCGTCAGCGGCTCGAGCTTGAGGAAGCGGCCGTACTCGTTGACCTCCGCCTCGCGCACGACGACGAGGTTTTCGATGCGCACGCCGAACTTGCCGGCAAGGTAAATGCCCGGCTCGTTCGAAAAGATCATGCCCTCTTCGATGACGCAGTGGCGCTTCTGGCGCTTCACGTCCCAGTGGACGCGCTCGGGGCCCTCGTGCACGCCGAGGACGAAGCCCACACCGTGGCCCGTGCCGTGGTTGAAGTCGAGACCGACCTCCCACAGCGGTGTGCGGGCCAGCATGTCAAGGTTTTCGCCCATGCAGCCGTGCAGGAACTTGGCCGCGCCCAGCTGCAAATGTCCGCGCAGGACAAGCGTGTAGATGCGCTTTTCCTCGTCTGTGAGCGGGCCGAGCGCGATGGTGCGGGTGATGTCGGTCGTGCCCTCCAGATACTGCGCGCCCGTGTCGGCGAGGCAAAGACCGCGCGGCTCCATGGGGACGTCGGTCTCCTCGGTCGGCTCGTAGTGGACGATCGCGCCGTGCGCGCCGTAGGCGAGGATGGGATCGAAGCTCTGTTCGAGGTAGTGCTCGCCCTCGGCGCGGAGGGATTCGAGCTTTTTCGACGCGCTGAGCTCGGTGATCGGCTCTTTGCCGATCGTGTGCTTGAGCCAGTAGATGAAGCGCGTGACGGCCACGCCGTCCTTGATGTGGGCGAGACGCTCATTCTCCTGCTCGGCGGGCGTCTTCATCGCTTTCATCAGCTGAATGGGGCTCGTGCGGTCGAGCACTTCGGCACCGTCGGGCACGCTTTGCAGGATGCGGTAGTTGGCGCGCTCGCCGTCGAGCAGCACGCGCGTGTCCGCGGGCAGTGCCGAGACAAGGCGGTAGATGTCGTCGTAGGGCGCGAGCTCCACGCCATCAGACTTCAAATGCGCTTCGATCTCCGCACTCACGGCCTCTTTCTGCACGCAGAGCGTGGCCTTGTCCTGCTCAAGCAGAAGATATGAGAGGAACACAGGCGTGAAGAGCACGTCGTTGCCGCGCAGGTTTAAGAGCCACGCGACCTCATCGAGAGAGGGGATGACGAACACGCTTGCTCCCATCTCCTTCATCTTACCGCGCACCATTGCGAGCTTTTCCCTGCGCGTCAAGCCCGCATACTGGACGTCCAGCTCCCACACCGGCTCACACGAGAGTGCGGGGCGGTCCGACCACACGAGGTCGACAAGGTCCTCATCGCCCGCAAAGCGGATGTGCTTTTCACGCGTCTTTTCGCCGATCGAACGGGCAAAGTCGTTGCTGATCGTGCGCGAGTCGAAGCCGATCCAGCCGTTTTCGGGAATGTGGTCGCGCAGGAACGCTGGAATTTCGGGCACGTCGGGCTGGCCCATGCGCATGAGCTCAATGCCGCTGCCCTCTAATTGCTGCGAGGCCTGCAGGAAGTAGCGGCCATCCGTCCACAGCGCGGCGGCGTCTGGCAGCACGACGAGCGTACCGGCGGAGCCGGTAAAGCCGGAGAGGAATTCGCGCGCCTTAAAGTGCGCGCCGACATATTCTGAGGTGTGAAAGTCGTCGGTCACGACGACATAGGCGTCCAAGTGGCGCTTTTTCATCTCCGCGCGCAAAAGCGCGAGCTTTTCGACAGGATTCATCACAAAATCACTCCAATTCTTTGTTACGATAACGATTGCCTCATTCGGCAAAGCTCTCCGTCAGCGTGACGAGCACGTTTGTCATGGCCTCGAGGCTGTCCGCGGGGATCCACTCGCGCACGCTGTGGTAGTTGTAGCCGCCGGTGGAGAGGTTGGGGCAGGGCAGCCCGTCCCAGGACAGGCGCGCGCCGTCCGTGCCGCCGCGGATGGGCACGCACTGCGGCTCGACGCCGTTGGCGCGGAACGCGTTCTCCGCGCGCTCGATGAGGTGAAAGTGGGGGAGGATTTTCTCCTTCATGTTGTAGTAGCTGTCGCTGATCTGGGCCTCCGCCGTGCCGTCGCCGTAAATCTCATTGAGGCGCGCGGCGCAGTCGGCGAAGAGCGCCTTTTTCTCCTCAAAGCGCTCGCGGTCATGGTCGCGGATGATGTAGCGCAGCGTCGCCTCGGTGACGCTGCCGCTCATCTCAGTCAGGTGGAAGAAGCCCTCGTAGCCGTCGGTCTTCTCGGGCACTTCATCCTCGGGCAGCATCGCGTGGAAGGCCATCGCTGCGGTCGCGGCGTTGATCATCACATTTTTGGCGCTGCCGGGGTGGACGCCGACGCCGTGCACCGTCAGAACGGCGGACGCGGCGTTGAAGTTTTCAAATTCGATCTCACCGAGCGGGCCGCCGTCCACGGTGTAGCCGTAGTCGCAGCCGAGCTCCTGCACGTCGAGACCGTCCACGCCGTTGCCGATCTCCTCGTCGGTCGTGAAGATGACGTGCACCTCGCCGTGTTTGACGTTTTTCTCGATCATTGTCTCGACCGCGGCCATGATCTCGGCGACGCCGGCCTTGTCGTCCGCGCCGAGGAGCGTCGTACCGTCGGTGACGATGAGCTCTTCGCCGACATGGCTCTCAAGGCCGGGGCAGAGCGCCTCGGTGAGGGAGACGGCGTCGTTGAGCTTGAGCTCGCCGCCCTCGTAGCGCACGAGACGGGGCTTGACGTTCTCGCCCGAGGCGTCGGGCGCAGTGTCCATGTGCGCGATGAGCGCGATGACGGGCGCGTCCACGCCCTCGCTCGCGGGGAGCGTTGCGAGCACGTTGCCGCAGTCATCCATGTGGACGTCCTCGAGCTTCAGCGCTGCAAGCTCCTGCATCAGCACGCGGCCAAGGTCCTTCTGCCGCTCCGTAGAGGGCGAGGTGCCGGTGAATTCATCCGAGGTGGTGTAATAGGTCACATAGCGCAGAAAACGCGATTTGGCAGATTCCATTTTCGGGTACCTCCTTGCAGTCATGCTGCGTGATATTTCATGCTCAGTGTACCACAAAAGGGGGCGAACTGTAAAGCGGCGGTGCGCTGATCCGCGCAAAAGTAAAACGGTGCAGAAGATTCTTTTGCTTGACAAAGGACGGCAGTTGATAATATAGTGTGATACATATTAAATAAGAAACTGGGAGGGAAGAGGAAAAATGAACGTGGAAACCATCACGAGCCGGCAGAATCCGCTGATGACGCATCTGCGCAAGCTCGCTTCCTCCCGGCCTTATCGCAAAAAGAGCGGCGAATATCTCTGCGACGGGACAAAGCTCTTAGACGAAGCGCTCAAATGGAGCGCGCCGGTCCAGACGGCGGTGTTCTCCGACGGCGTGGACATTCCGGAACTGCCTGATACCGTGCGCGCCGTGCGCGTGAGCGAGGACCTGATGCGCTCGGTCAGCCCGATGGAAACGCCGCAGGGCGCGCTTTTTACGGTCGCGCTTCCCGAGACGAAGCTGCCCGAAACGCTTTCGGGCAGGCACTATCTCGTGCTCGACGGCGTGCAGGACCCCGGAAACGTCGGGACCATCCTGCGCACGGCGGACGCGTTTGAGTGCGACGGGGTGTTCCTGGTCAACGCCTGCGCGGACCTCTTCAATCCCAAGACGGCGCGCGCCACGATGGGCGCGATCTTCCGCCGCGAGGCGTACAGCATCACGCCGGAGGAGCTTTTCGCGCTGCTCAATAAGAGCGGCATCCCACTCTACGGCACGGCGCTGCGCGAGGACACCGTTCCGCTTTCGGACGCCGATCTGTCCAGAGCCGCTGTCGCCATCGGCAGCGAGGGGCGTGGGCTGTCGCAGCAAATGCTGGATGCCTGCGCAAAAACGCTCAAAATTCCCATGAGCCCGCGCTGCGAGTCGTTGAACGCGGCCATCGCGGCGACGGTCGTTCTGTGGGAGATGTATCGCTGAAACAAACAGGGAGGTGCTCTTCATGGCGGGCCTTAAATACTGGGTGTGGCTCTCGGAGGTCAAGGGACTGACAAACCGTTCAAAACTCCTGCTGCTCGACTATTTCGGCACGCCGGAGAACGTCTACTATGCCGACGAGGACGAATACCGCCTCGTCGAGGGGATCGAGCCGCGGCAGATCGCACTGCTTAAGGAAAAGTCACTGGAAAACGCCGACCGCATCCTCGGCGCGTGCTCGCGGCTGGGGCTACGGCTCCTCACGATGCAGGACGCGGACTATCCGGTGCGCCTGCGCAACATCTTTGAGCCGCCGTGCCTGCTCTATGTCAAGGGTCAGCTCCCCGTCATCGACGAGGAGGTCGCCGTTGCCATGGTCGGCACGCGCAAGGCCTCGCCCTACGGCATCGAAGCGGCGGAGAAGATCGCCTACGGCCTGTGCAGGCAGGGCGCGGTCGTGATCTCCGGCGCGGCAGCGGGCGTGGACAGCGCATCCCACCGCGGGGCGCTGCGCGCGGGCGGAAAGACCATCGCCGTGCTCGGCAACGGGCTGGACGTCGTCTATCCTGCGGAGAACGAATGGCTGTACCGCGATATCGCGGCCTCGGGCGCGCTCATCAGCGAGTATCCGCCCGGGACGGCGGCGGAGGCGTGGCACTTCCCCGTGCGAAACCGCATCATCAGCGGCCTGAGTTTAGCTACCATCGTGGTCGAAGCGCCGGAAAAGAGCGGCGCGCTCATCACGGCCAATACCGCGCTTGAGCAGGGACGCGACGTTTTTGCCGTCCCCGGCCCCATCGACGCACCGCTCAGCCGTGGCTGCAACCGCTTGATCGCGGACGGCGCGGCGGGGCTCATCACCGACAGCTGGGATGTGCTGCGCGAGTACGAGGCCATCTATCCGCATAAAATACTCGGCGAGCGCGTGGAGCTTCCGCGCACGCTCGGCTATCAGGCGCGTGAAGAGCAAGCGCACGCCAAGCAGGCCGCGGCGGAGGAAGTACCGTCGCTGCCGACACTCAACTTGAAAACCAACGACGCGGGGCTGACCGACGACCAGATCGCCATTGCGCGCACGCTGCAAGACGGCGCGCTGCAGGTGGACGATCTGATCGAAAAGACACAGATCCCAACGCGCCGTGTTCTTTCCGCGCTCACGATGATGGAGCTTGAGGGCTACGTCGAGCAGGGCAGCGGCAAGCATTTTTCTTTGACCGTCACACTACTGGAGGAATAACATTCATGGCAAAAAAGCATCTGGTGATCGTCGAGTCTCCGGCGAAGGCGAAAACCATTGGGAAATATCTCGGCAAGGACTACGAGGTCAAGGCCAGCATGGGCCATCTGCGTGACCTGCCCAAGAGCAAGCTGGGCGTCGACATCGAGCACGACTTCGAGCCCGTCTATCAGCCCATCCGCGGCAAGGAGGAGCTCATCAGCGAACTCAAAAAGGCCGCCAAGAGCAGCGACACTGTGTATCTCGCAACGGACCCAGACCGCGAGGGTGAAGCCATCTCGTGGCATCTAAAAGCGCTTTTGAATCTGGACGATGAAAAGGCCAAGCGCGTGACCTTCAACGAGATCACGAAAAAGGTCGTTTCCGAGAGCATTCAGGAGCCGCGCGCCATCGACCAGGACTTAGTCGACGCGCAGCAGGCGCGCCGCGTGCTCGACCGCATCGTGGGCTATCAGCTGAGCCCGCTTCTGTGGAAAAAGGTCCGCCGCGGCCTTTCCGCGGGCCGTGTGCAGTCCGTCGCCGTGCGCATGGTCGACGACCGCGAAAAGGAAATTCAGGCCTTTGAGGCGCAGGAATACTGGACGCTCGACGCCGACCTGACCGACGAGGCGACGCACAAGACCTTTGAAGCGCACTATTACGGAAAAGACGGCAAAAAGGTCGAGCCGACCTCCGGCGAGCAGGTGGACGGCATCATCGCCGACATCGGCGACAAGCCCTTTACCGTGACGAACATCAAGCGCACGGACAAACAGCGCTCCCCGTCGCTGCCGTTTACCACTTCCACCTTGCAGCAGGAGGCCTCGCGCAAGCTCAACATGACGCCGCGCCGCACCATGGCCATCGCCCAGCAGCTCTACGAGGGCGTGGACATCACGGGCGAGGGTACGGTGGGTCTCATCACCTACATGCGTACCGACTCGCTGCGCATCTCCGAAGAAGCC
>CALAAN010000360.1 GCA_937884915.1 uncultured Oscillibacter sp. | reverse complement strand
TGGATCATGTTGAGCACGTTGTAGAAGTCCGCGCCCATGATATCCATCTTGTTGACGTAGATCATGCGGGGGACCTTGTAGTTATCAGCCTGACGCCACACCGTTTCAGACTGAGGCTCGACGCCGCCCTTGGCGCAGAGAACGGTCACAGAGCCGTCCAGAACGCGCAGGGAGCGCTCGACCTCAACGGTGAAGTCGACGTGGCCCGGGGTGTCGATGATGTTCAGACGGGTCTGCGGGAACTGGTTCTTGCTGCCCTTCCAATAGCAGGTGGTAGCAGCGGAGGTGATGGTGATACCCCGCTCCTGTTCCTGAGCCATCCAGTCCATCGTGGCGGTACCGTCGTGGGTCTCGCCGATCTTGTAGTTGACGCCGGTGTAGTACAGAATACGCTCGGTAGTCGTGGTCTTGCCAGCGTCGATATGGGCCATGATGCCGATATTTCTGGTGTTTTCCAGAGAGACTTTTCTTGCCATAATTCTCTCGTTCCTCCGTTACCAGCGGAAGTGGGCGAATGCCTTGTTGGATTCGGCCATCTTGTGGGTATCTTCGCGTTTCTTCACGGCGCTGCCGCTGTTGTTGGCAGCATCCATGATCTCGCCAGCCAGGCGCTCGGCCATGGTGCGCTCACCACGGGCGCGGGCATAGGCCGTCAGCCAGCGCAGACCGAGGGTCTGACGACGGGCGGGACGGACTTCCATCGGCACCTGATAGGTGGCACCGCCGACGCGGCGGGACTTGGTCTCCAGGCTGGGCATGATATTCTCCATGGCCTGGTTGAAAACATCGAGAGGCTCGTTGCCGGTCTTGTCCTTGATCATGTCGAATGCGCTGTAAACGACCTTCTGGGCGACGCCCTTCTTGCCGTCGAGCATCACGCTGTTGACGAGCTTGGTCACCAGGACGCTGTTGTACATAGGATCGGGCAGAACTTCTCTCTTGGGAACATTACCTCTTCTGGGCACTTTGCTTCCCTCCTTCTTATAATTTAGAAATCATAGGTACTCGCGAATGGGGCTCTCCCCCATCGTGTTCCGGCCTGCCAAAGAGGTGAATGACACAAAAATATATATCAAACCTTTTCGGCAAAGCTCATTTCAAGGTCGCAGCCTTACTTCTGCTTCGGGCGCTTGGCGCCGTACTTGGAACGGGACTGCATACGGCCCTGCACGCCCTGAGCGTCCAGAGTGCCGCGGATGATGTGGTAACGCACACCAGGGAGGTCCTTCACACGGCCGCCGCGGATCATGACCACAGAGTGCTCCTGCAGGGAATGACCGACGCCGGGGATGTAAGCGGTGACCTCATAGCCATTGGTGAGGCGGACACGGGCGATCTTACGAAGAGCGGAGTTCGGCTTCTTCGGGGTCGCAGTACGAACTGCGGTGCAAACGCCACGCTTCTGGGGAGAGGCGAGGTCGGTCTCCTTGTTCTTCAGCGTGTTAAGACCATACTGCAGAGCCGGGGAGTTGGACTTGTAAGTCGACTGCTGTCTGCCCTTGCGAACCAACTGGTTAAAAGTAGGCATTCTTGTTTCTCCTTTCCTGAAATGATGTGATATATATTTTTTACAGGATATCGGTAAAATATCCCGAAAAAACCTTAATTTCTCAGAACGGCGATCACCGCCGCGCCAACGGCGATACCCGCGCTGCGGCCAAGCTGCGCCATCGTGGCGCGATCGTCGATCTCAATGTTCTCTTCGCGTGCGAACGCTTCGACCGGCGCAAGCACGGCGGGGTCTGCATCGCAGGCGATATACAGCTTTTCCGCGCGGTGTTCCCGCAGTGCACGCATCGTCTGCTTGATGCCCGCTACCTTGCGGCAAGTGGACAGATCCGGCGTCACGGCAGGTCCCTCCTGACGGTATGACAAATTCCGTGGGACATACCCACGCAAGTTGAAATTATACCATGAGGTGCACAAGCCGTCAAGCGTTTTTTATGACTGCCTACACAAAATAATCGCTGAAATAACGGGCTTTTCCCGAATTTTTTTGTGCGTTCCGCGCCGGTGTGTCAAACTTTTGAAAAGAAGCGGTCAAACGTTCCCATTTGCCGCCAATTCAGCAAAAAAGAGACGCGGGAAATTCCACGTCTCTTTTTGCCTATTCAATCCATGAGGTTTTAGCTCACACTTCGACGGCATTCGTGATGATGCGCGGCTCGTGCGGCTCTTCCTCGGGCTTTTCGGGCTCGGGTACGATCTCCTCGGCAAACTCGCGGTAGGCGTTCAGGCCCGCGCCGGCGGGGATGAGCTTACCGATGATGACGTTCTCCTTCAGACCGACGAGGTGGTCGACCTTGCCCTTGATGGCGGCTTCGGTCAGGACCTTCGTGGTCTCCTGGAAGGACGCGGCGGACATCCAGCTGTCGGTCGCAAGAGAGGCCTTCGTGATACCCATGAGCAGCTGCGTGGCAACGGCCTCCTGCAGCGGCTCGCCGGTCTCGGCGTTGACCTCGCCTGCGGCGTTGCGCGCACGGATCTCTTCGTTGGCATCCTCGTATTCGAGCAGGTCGACCATGGAGCCGGAGAGCAGCTTCGTATCGCCGGACTCTTCGACGCGCACCTTGCGCATCATCTGGCGGACGATGACCTCGATATGCTTATCGTTGATGTCAACGCCCTGCTGACGGTAGACCTTCAAGACTTCCTGAATGAGGTAGTCATGAACGGCAGACGTACCGCGGATGCGCAGGATATCGTGCGGGGACAGAGCGCCATCCTGCAGCTGCGTGCCCTTGGCGATGACGTCGCCGTCCTTCACGCGAAGGCCGGTGTGCGGCACGGAGTAGATGCGATTGTCGCCGTCGTCCGCGGTGACGATGATGTTGAGCAGACTGCCCTTGGTCGCCTCTTCAAAGCGGACCTTACCGCCGATCTCGGAGAGGGTCGCCATCTTCTTGGGACGGCGCGCCTCAAACAGTTCCTCGACTCGCGGAAGACCCTGGGTGATATCGCCGCCCGCAACGCCGCCGGTGTGGAAGGTTCGCATCGTCAGCTGCGTACCGGGCTCGCCGATGGACTGGGCCGCGATGATACCGACCGCCTCGCCGGGGCCGACAGGCTTGGAGGTGGCAAGGTTCATGCCGTAGCACTTCGCGCAAACGCCGCTGTGGGCCTTGCACGTAAGCACCGTGCGGATCTCGACGGAGTGGATGTCGAACTTCTCCATGAGGTCGGCATCCTCGGGGGTCATCATGTGATCCTTGGAAATGAGGACCTCGTCCGTGCCGGGCTTCATCACGTCGTGGACCGGATAGCGGCCGTTGACGCGCTCGGAGAACTTTTCGATGACCTGGCCGTTCTCGCTGATCTCGCTGATCGTGATGCCGCGGGTCGCGCCGCAGTCGTCGGAGCGGATGATGACATCCTGGCAGACGTCGACCATTCGGCGTGTCAGGTAACCGGAGTCCGCCGTACGAAGAGCCGTATCGGCAAGGCCCTTACGGGCGCCTCGGGAGGAGGTGAAGTATTCAAGGACGGACAGACCTTCGCGGAAGTTTGCCTTGACTGGGATTTCGATCGTCTTACCGGCGGGGTTGGCCATCAGGCCGCGCATACCGGTCAGCTGACGGATCTGCTTCATCGAACCACGGGCGCCGGAGTCGGCCATCATGAAGATGGGATTGTAGCGGTCCATGTTCTTCTGCAGGGCGTCGGTGACGTCCGCGGTGGTCTTTTCCCACTCCTTGACGACGGCGCGGTAGCGCTCGTCCTCGGTCATAAAGCCCATCTTGAACTGGTCTTCGATGTCGACGACGCGCTGCTCGGTCTCGGCAATGAGGGTGTACTTTGCCGACGGAATGGTCATATCCGCAACGGAGATACTGATGGCCGCACGGGTGGAGAACTTGTAGCCCGTGGCCTTGATGTTGTCGAGCACTTCGGCCGCGATGGTGAAGTTATGCAGTTTGATCGTGCGGTCGACGATCTTGCCGAGCAGCTTCTTGCCGCAGACCTCAGTGATCTCGTAGTCGAAGTAGTTTTCGGTCGGGTTGCCGTTTTCATCCACACGCTTAACAAAGCCAAGGTCCTGCGGGATATTGCGGTTGAAGATGATGCGGCCGATGGTGGCGCGCACGACCTTGCTGCCCATGGCACCGTCCGGCATCTCCTTGACCGCGCGGACAAGGATGGGCTGGTGGATACCGATGAGATGGTCGTTGTAGGCGAGCATGGCCTCGTCCTCGTCGCGGTAAACGTGCAGATTGACGCCGGCCTTCTCTTCGTCGGTCAGCTCGTCGTAGCGCTTGCCGGCAAGGGCAAAGTCGATGTCCTGCGGCCAGAACTCGTCGTTGTCCATCTGGGAAACGCCGTTTTCAAAGCGCTCGAACGTGAGGTAGTAAGAGCCCAGAACCATATCCTGCGTCGGCACCGTGACAGGACCGCCGTCCTGAGGACGCAGCAGGTTGTTGGCAGAGAGCATCAGGATACGGGCCTCAGCCTGCGCCTCGGCAGACAGGGGCACGTGGATAGCCATCTGGTCTCCGTCGAAGTCCGCGTTGAACGCCGTGCAGTTCAGCGGATGGAGCTTGAGGGCACGGCCCTCGACCAGCACCGGCTCAAACGCCTGAATACCAAGGCGGTGGAGCGTCGGCGCGCGGTTGAGCATGACGGGGTGATCCTTGATGACGACGTCGAGCGCGTCCCAGACCTCGGTGCGGCCCTTGTCGACCATCTTCTTGGCAGACTTGATATTGTTGGCGGCGCCGTCCTCGACGAGCTTCTTCATGATGAAGGGGCGGAACAGCTCGAGTGCCATTTCCTTGGGCACGCCGCACTGGTAGATCTTCAGCTCAGGGCCGACGCAGATAACGCTGCGGCCGGAGTAGTCGACACGCTTGCCGAGCAGGTTCTGACGGAAGCGGCCCTGCTTACCCTTGAGCATGTCGGAAAGGGACTTGAGCGCGCGGTTGTTCGCGCCGGTGACGGCGCGGCCGCGGCGGCCATTGTCGATCAGCGCGTCGACCGCTTCCTGCAGCATACGCTTCTCGTTGCGCACGATGATGTCGGGCGCGTTGAGCTGAATGAGACGCTTCAAGCGGTTGTTGCGGTTGATGACGCGACGGTAGAGGTCGTTTAAGTCGGAGGTCGCGAAGCGGCCGCCGTCGAGCTGAACCATCGGGCGAATTTCGGGCGGGATGACGGGCAGCACATCGATGATCATCCACTCGGGCTTGTTGCCGGAGATGCGGAACGCATCTACGACCTCAAGGCGCTTGACGATGCGGGCCTTCTTCTGGCCGCTCGCGCTCTTGAGCTCGGTGTGGAGCTGCTCGGACAGGGCTTCAAGGTCGATCTGCTGGAGGAGCTTCTTGACGGCCTCGGCGCCCATACCGGCGTCGAAATCGTCCTCATACTTCTCGCGCATATCGCGGTATTCCTTCTCAGAAAGGATCTGGTTGCGCATCAGCGGGGTCTCGCCGGGATCGGTGACGATATAGGCGGCGAAATACAGCACCTTTTCAAGGATGCGGGGGCTGATGTCGAGCAGCAGGCCCATGCGGGAGGGAATACCCTTGAAATACCAGATGTGGGAAACGGGCGTGGCGAGCTCGATGTGGCCCATGCGCTCGCGGCGGACCTTGGCGCGCGTGCCCTTGTAGCGGATCTTCTTATACTTACCGCAGTGGCACTCCCAGTCCTTCGTGGGGCCAAAGATGCGCTCGCAGAACAGGCCGTCGCGCTCGGGCTTGAGGGTACGGTAGTTGATGGTCTCAGGCTTTTTGACCTCGCCGTAAGACCATTCACGGATCATCTCCGGAGAAGCGATGCCGATTTTGATCGCGTCAAACGTTGCGTAACTCATTTTCTATATGCTCCTCCTTTTCTCAGTCTTCCTGATCGTCGCCGGCAAAGTCGGCGTTGACTTCATCATCCGCGACATATTCAAAGCCTGCGTCCTCGAGCTCGGCTTCATCGGCAAACGGGTTGTTGCGGTGGCGGTCATCCTCGGCGTCCATGCGGGCGAGGTTGAACGTATCCATCGCGTCTTCGTCTTCCTTGAGCTCGATCTGGTTGCCGTCGCGGTCGAGGACCTGAACATCGAGGCACAGGGCCTGAAGCTCCTTGACAAGGACCTTGAACGACTCGGGCACGCCGGGCTGCGGGATGTTGTGGCCCTTGACGATGGACTCGTAGGTGCGCACACGGCCGGTCACGTCGTCGGACTTGACCGTCAGGATCTCCTGCAGGGTGTACGCCGCGCCGTAAGCCTCGAGGGCCCAAACTTCCATTTCGCCGAAGCGCTGGCCGCCGAACTG
>CALAAN010000359.1 GCA_937884915.1 uncultured Oscillibacter sp. | reverse complement strand
GCTTTCTGTCGAAACGACGAGCGGATATGTCAATATTTCGGGCGGATATTGGCGCGAGGCCGATATTTCGACTGTTTCCGGCGCGGTGGACTTCACCGGCACGGCGCAGGATATTTCCATCGAGACGACGAGCGGCACGGTGACTGCGGACGCAGGCTTTGATAAGCTCGACTTCTCCGCCGTCAGCGGCAGCCTTACCCTGACGATGCAGCGCGCGGCGGAGGTCGAGGCCGAGACCACGAGCGGCGGCGTGACGATCCACCTGCCGCCGTCTGCTTACGGCTTCACGCTCGATTTCGACTCGGTCAGCGGCAAGCCGGAGATCGCCTTCAACGCGAACGGCGGCGACGGGCATTGGACGTACGGCGATAAGGCCAGCACGTTAAATATTGACACGATCAGCGGAAATCTGATCCTTGACTGAACGCAAAAAAGAAGAGCGGCGATGCCGCTCTTCTTTTTTTGCTCAATTCATCTTCGGTTCGTCGATGTCCAGCCACGTCTGGTCAAAGCCGTAGGGCAGGAGCTCTTTGATGTGCAGGTGCTTTTCCTCGTTGTCCTTGTTGAGGCACACGACCTCCATGTCGGGGCCGAACTCGTAAAGCACCTGACGGCATGCGCCGCAGGGGTAGCAGTAGTCGTCGCTGCGCCCCGCGATAACGATGCGCTTGAAGCGCCGGTGCCCCTCGCTCACAGCCTTGAACGCCGCGGTGCGCTCGGCGCAGTTCGTCAGCCCGTAGCTCGAATTTTCGATGTTGCAGCCGGTGAAGACCGCGCCGTCCTCACATTCAAGCGCCGCGCCCACGGGAAAGTGGGAATACGGCACATACGCCATGTCCAGCATGGCGACAGCCTTCGCCTTGAGTTCTTCTAACGCTGCCATAAAAACGCCTCCTTACCAGTCTACGCCAAGATCGGGACGCACTTGAGTATCCATGATGTCCTCGGCGTTATAGAATTGCAGATAGCGGCTGCGCGCGTGGCGCAGCGTAGTGCCGTCCGGATGCAGACGGTCGCAGATGACGGCGGAAATGTCGGGCTTCACATAGCTGAACGAGCTCGTGCCGACGCTCGCGAAGATGCGGAAGCCCTGACTTTGCAGGTATTTGAAGCGCTCGCCGGTCTGGTGCCAGTCGTCGCCGTCGGGACGGCCGCCGTGCGGGTAGAACAGAATTTGCGTCGGGCCGACAAGCGAGCCGACCTCGTCCGCCCAGCGCTCGGTGTCGTTGATGACGGTCTGGAGCGGCTTGGTGTCGAGGCGGATGTGCCCCCAGGTGTGGCTGCCGAACGTCCAGCCGGTCTCTTTCAAACGCTGGATGACAGGCTTGACCGCCTCGATCTCGCTTGCGCGGTAGGCGTCGAACGCCGGACGGTCGGGCGAATCTGCCGCGATGTCGCGGTCATCCTGCGTGCGGTAGCCGAGTATCCCCTGATAGCCCGTCAGCGAGAAGATGGCCTTCGCGCCGTTCAGCGAAAAGTCGGGGTGCTCGTAGACAAACTGATCAAGGATCGGCGTCGCGTCGAGTTCCTTGGTCAAAAACGTCTCGTTGGTGTACGGATCGGTGCACTCGGCCCAGATCTCGCCATCCTCGCCCACGACGAGCTTGCTCGTGAAGCCCTCTTCGAGCATGTAGGGATAGTAGTTCACGTCGTCAAAGCTGATGATGAGCGGCTTTTTGCCTTCGGGGAGCATCAGCGTATTTCGCACCATGTGCGTGCCGGACTCGTCCGTCACCTCGCTCCAGACGTCCTCTATCGCAACGAGAATGTAGCCCTTGTCGTACACGGACTGCAAAATTTTGTTGTATTCGTCGACCGTCACCATCCAGTCATCGAGACCGTAGCGCTGGTCCTGGCTGGCGTTGCAGTCGTGGAAGGCCCACTGCGGGTAGGCGATGATCGGGTGGAAAAAGAGGTGTTCCACCACCTGATCCGGCCCCCAGGCCTGCGTGAGCTGGTCTTCGGACCAGTAATTGCGCACGGCATCGTAGGGGTCGGCCGTGTCGCCGGTATTGTTGTCGGGGTCGCCGCTGTTCTCGTCCGTGACGGTCTGGTCGCTATCGTCGGACGGCGTCGTCTTGTCGCCGCAGGCGGTCAGCAGCGACAGCACCATCAGTGCGCTGAGCAGCAGCGCAAAAAAGCGTTTCATGTCAAAATCTCCTCTCTCAAAACTGCGGGGCTATTATAGCAGACTCTATTTCTTTTGGCTACGCTTTTCGCGCTTTTGTTCCCATTTGTAACTATTTAATGACTACTGAACAAAGGCCCATTTTTGCT
>CALAAN010000358.1 GCA_937884915.1 uncultured Oscillibacter sp. | reverse complement strand
GGCAGAGATAGCCGATGGTACGCATTTCTTCTTTCATCTCATTTCCTCCCGGAAAATATCGTATGTTAATTTGAGTATTATACCGCGTCCGTGTGTAAAAAGAAAGGGAGAAACGCCGCGTTTCTCCCTTTTCTTTTCTGCTTTTGCGCGTTACGGCTTGACCGCGATGGCCTCGATCTCGACCAGCGCGCCCTTGGGCAGCGCGCCCGCCTGCATCGCACAGCGCGCGGGGCACTCGCCGGTAAAATACTTGCCGTACACCTCGTTGACGACGCCAAAATCGCCGATATCGATCATAAATACGGTCGTCTTGACGACATCCTCAGCCTTGCAGCCGGCCGCCTCGAGCACCGCGAGCAGGTTCTTGATGCTCTGCTCCGCCTGCTCGGCCGTGCCGCCGGGGACAAACGCGCCGGTCGCAGGGTCCAGCGGGAGCTGACCGGAGACAAATACAAAACCGTTCGCTTCGATGGCCTGGGAATAGGGGCCGACGGCGCCGGGCGCAGCGGTCGTGGAAATCACATGCTTCACGGGAAAATCCTCCTCTATTGATGTATTTTTATCATAGCATCTTGCGCAATATGCGTCAAGTACTCATATTCTTGGAAAAACGGCAGAAACTAATGCCGCTTTTGAGCGATTCCCCTAAATCCATCGGAAAGGAAGAGCGTGATGGAACAAAAAACCGTCGGCGCGCAGACGCGCCGCCTGCGAAGCTGCCCCTCCGTTCTCTCGTTCGCCGCCGTCGGCGGACGGTTCGAGGGTGAAGGCCCGCTGCGCGAATACTTTGACGAACTGAGCGAGGATCACTTCTTCGGCGAAAAGACCTGGGAAAAGGGCGAGAGCACCATGCAGCGCCGCGCGCTCTCCCGCGCGCTCGAAAAGGCGGGGCTCAAGGAGCGCGACCTCGACCTCATCTTTGCGGGCGATCTTTTGAACCAGTGCGTCGGCTCGTCGTTTGCCCTGCGGGACAGCCGCATCCCATTCTATGGCCTCTACGGCGCGTGCTCCACGATGGGCGAGAGCTTATCTCTCGCCGCGCTGATGATCGACGGCGGGTACGCTTCTCGCGCCGCGGCGCTCACGTCCTCGCACTTCTGCACCGCCGAGCGGCAGTACCGCATGCCGGTGCCCTACGGCTCGCAGCGCACGCCGACGGCGCAGTGGACGGCTACGGGCAGCGGCTGCTGCCTCCTCGCCCGCGAGGGCGAGGGGCCTTTCCTCACGCACGTGACGACCGGCAGGATCGTCGACAAGGGCGTCACCGACGCGAACAACATGGGCGCGGCGATGGCCCCAGCCGCCTACGACACGCTGCGCGCGCTCTTTCGCGACACTAAGACGAAGCCGGAGGACTATGACCTCATCGTGACGGGTGACCTCGGCAGGCTCGGCCATCAGATCGTCTCGGACTTTTTTGCGCGCGACGGCGTCAATCTCGGCGAGCGCTACACCGACTGCGGACTGCTGCTCTACGACATCGAATCGCAGGACATGCACTGCGGCGGCAGCGGCTGCGGCTGCTCGGCAAGCGTTTTATGCGGATATCTGCTGCGCGGCATGCGCGAGGGAAAATGGAACCGCATCGTCTTCGCGCCGACGGGCGCGCTGCTCTCCCCCACGACGACGTTTCAGGGCGAGAGCATCCCGGGCATCTGCCACGCGGTCGTATTCTCAAATCAAAAGGAGGGGTAAGCGGTGGACTATCTGAACGCCTTTCTCTGCGGCGGCATTCTCTGCGCCATCGGACAGATCCTTATTGACAAGACGCCCCTGACGCCCGCGCGCATTTTGACGGGCTATGTCGTCTGCGGCGTCTTGCTGACGGCCATCGGCGTCTACGAGCCCATCGTCAAATGGGGCGGCGCGGGCGCAACCGTGCCGCTGCTCGGCTTTGGCTACTCGCTCGCCAAGGGCGTAGAAAAAGCGGTCAGCGAGCAGGGCTGGCTCGGCGTGATGACCGGCGGCCTCAGCGCCACGGCGGGCGGCATCGCCGCGGCGGTCGTCTTCGCCGTGCTGATGGCGCTTCTCTTCAAGCCCGGCGACAAGCGGTAACAATAAAAAACGAGGAGAGGGTCTTCACCCTCTCCCCTTTTATGGAAAAATCGCTTTTACGATGCGCGCAGGCTGGGCTCCTCGATCTGCTCAAGCGTCATCACTCTGGTGTGGCAGATTGGCTTCCACTCGACCTTCGTAAAGAGCGACACAATGCAGATCGGCACGTAGGTGAGCATGAAGAGCGGGAATGTGAAGGTGTAGACCACCTTCTTCCACGCTGCGCAGCGGATATTCTTCCACTCCGTCACGGTCGTGATTGCGCCGAGCACAAAAAGCGTTAAGTACAGGCTCATCAGCGTTTGCAGCACGGAGACCGCCAGCACCGTCATCGAGCCGCCGGACGTCGCGTTCGCGATCGCCGCGCCGATATTCACGACCACGCTCACGCCCGTGAGCACCGCCGCGGGCATAATGTTCATCGTCATGTCGTAGCAGGAAAAGCTGCCGCGCGCGATACCGGAGAAGAGCTTCGAGGCATACTTGCGGAACACCTGCAGGTAGCCCTTCGACCAGCGCATGCGCTGGCGCCAGGACTGGGCAAAGCTCGTGGGCTGTTCATCGTAGAGCACCGCACCCGCCGCGTAGCCGACTCTTTCCCCGCGGACGACGTTGTCGATGGTAAACTCGATATCCTCGGTCAGCAGGAAGAAGTTCCAGCCGCCGCACTGCTCGAGTACATGGTCGGAAAACAGGAAGCCCGTGCCGGACACGGCGCAGCTGCTGCCAAGGCGCATGCGCGCGTTGTTGAGGTATTGCGCCTCGCGC
>CALAAN010000357.1 GCA_937884915.1 uncultured Oscillibacter sp. | reverse complement strand
TCTCGCTCACGTTCGACCTGCCGGAGTTCAACGGCGCAAATTACCGCGAGGCGGTTGAGGCGCTGAAGGAAACGCTGAGCGCCGAGCAGGACAGCGCGCTCGGCGATAGCATAGCCGCGCAGACGCAGGCATATATTGAGGACAAAGCCGACTCCTTAGGTCTGAGCGTGCGCGCCGAGGTGCGGACCGTCTTGCGCGATGGCGTACCGCTGCCGGACAGCGTCACACTGTACGGCACAAAAAGCGCGTCGCTCGGCGCGTACATCGCACAGGAGCTCGGCATTGCAGAGGAGAAGCAGCTATGGATCGAACCGAAGTGAAGGCAGCGCCCGTGCAGAAGGCGCTGCAAGGCATCAAAAAGTACAAATATGTCCTCCTGACGGCGCTGCTCGGCGTACTGCTGTTGCTGCTGCCGCAGAACGAGAAGGCGGCTGACACGGGTTCCGAGACACCGTCCGCCGCGGAAAATTTCGACCGTGAGGCGCTGCAAAGCGAGATGGAGAAAATTCTTTCGTCGCTCGACGGCGTCGGAAAGCTCTCGCTCATGCTGACGGTCGAGGGCGGCGGCGCTTACGAGCTGGCACAGGACGAGACCGCGTCGCTGAAAAGCCGAGGAGAGGAGGTCGACGAGCAGACGCGAAAGACGGAGACCGTCGTGCTCGGCAGCGGCACGAGCGCCGAGGTCGTTGTGACCCACAGCCGCTATCCGCGCTTTGTCGGTGCGCTCGTTGTGTGCGAGGGCGGCGGTCGAGCGGACGTCCAGCTCAAGGTGACGCAGGCCGTCAGCGCGCTGACGGGACTTTCGTCCGACCGCATCTCCGTTGTTAAGGGAACGCCATGAAACTACAATATTTTTATTATGCAAAACGCAGGGAGGAAACAGCTATGAAGCAATTATGGAAGCGGAACGCAGTGGTCGGCACGATCCTGGTCTTTGTCTGCGCGGCGATCTTTCTCAATGGAAAGTACGCCGAAAAGGTCGACAAGCCCACGAAGGTCTTGGGCCAGTCCGAGCTTGTGAGCACAGATGGCGACGCCGCCGAGGTCTCGGCAAACGCGGAGGGGAAGGACTACTTTGCCTCGGCCCGCCTGACGCGCCAGCAGGCGCGTGACAGCGCGCTGTCGCTTTTGAAGGAGGCAAGCGAGAACGACGACGTGGATGCCGAGACCGCGAGCGAGGCGGCTAAGAGCATCGAAACGCTCGCTTCCTACACGCTCAGCGAGGCGCAGATCGAAAACATGGTCACGGCCAAGGGCTATGAGGACTGCGTCGTCTTCATGTCCGAAGACGGCGTGAGCGTGGTCGTCTCGACGGGGGAAGAGGGACTCCAGACCGAGGACATCGCCCGCATCACGGACATCGTCAAGCAGGAGACGGGGCTCAGTGCCGAGAGCATCAAGATCATGGAAGTAAATTAGCTGTTGTAATTTTTGAAAGAAGATGATAAAATACTTTCGATATGAGCATTCACAAACAAGGAGAGGATATCTGAATGGCTGAAAATCGAGAGTATCTGACCCGCGCCGAGGAAAACGGCAGCATCAACATCGCAGAAGACGTTGTCGCCGCGATCGCCGCCGATGCCATCGGCGAGATCGAAGGCGTTGGCTCCATGTGCCAGAATATGACCGAACAGATCACCGAGCAGTTCACCGGCAAAAAGGGTCTGCGCGGCGTGCGCGCCGAGGTCAAGGATGGCGAGATCATTGTCGACGTCTACCTGATGGTGCGCTATGGCTACGCCATCCCCGAGACCGCACGCAAGGTGCAG
>CALAAN010000356.1 GCA_937884915.1 uncultured Oscillibacter sp. | reverse complement strand
CCTGGACGTACTTGTCGGTGTGGTCGCCGATGATCTTGATGGAGTTCTTGTTGGCACCGACGGTACCGTCGCCGCCGAGCCCCCAGAACTTGCACTCGATGGTGCTCTCGGCCGCGGTGTTCGGGCAGTTCTTGTCCTCGGGCAGGGAGAGGTTCGTCACGTCATCAACAATGCCAATGGTGAACTGATGCTTGGGCTCCGCCTTGGCAAGCTCAGTGTAAACAGCAAACACGGAAGCGGGCGGGGTATCCTTGGAGCCGAGACCGTAGCGGCCGCCGATGACGGTCTTGTCGGTGATGCCGGCGTTGGCAAGCGCGGTGACGACGTCGAGGTAGAGGGGCTCGCCCTGTGCGCCGGGCTCCTTGGTGCGGTCGAGAACCGCGATCTTCTTGGCGGTGGCGGGGATGGCCTCGATCAGGCGCTCGGCCTTGAACGGGCGGTACAGGCGGACCTTGATGAGACCGACCTTCTCGCCGTGGGCGTTGAGGTAGTCGATGACTTCCTCGGCCACGTCGCAGATGGAGCCCATCGCGATGATGACGCGGTCAGCGTCGGGCGCGCCGTAGTAGTTGAAGAGCTTGTAGTCGGTGCCGAGCTTTTCGTTGATCTTGCCCATGTACTTTTCCACAATCTCGGGGAGAGCGTCATAGTACCGGTTGCAGGCCTCACGGTTTTGGAAGAACGTATCGCCGTTCTCGTGGGAGCCGCGCATATGAGGATGCTCGGGATTGAGGGCGTGCTCGCGGAACGCCTTGACAGCGTCCATGTCGCACATGTCGGCGAGATCCTTATAATCCCACACGGCGATCTTCTGGATCTCGTGGGAGGTGCGGAAACCGTCGAAGAAGTTGATGAACGGGACCTTGCCGGAAAGCGCGGCCAGGTGTGCCACGGGGGAGAGATCCATCACTTCCTGCACGTTGCCCTCGCACAGCATGGCGAAACCGGTCTGGCGGCAGGCCATGACGTCGGAGTGATCGCCGAAGATGTTCAGCGCGTGGGTTGCAACAGTACGGGCGGAGACGTGGAACACGCAGGGGAGCTGCTCAGCCGCGATCTTATACATGTTCGGGATCATCAGCAGCAGACCCTGAGAGGCCGTGTAGGTGGTGGTCAGCGCACCGGCACCGAGGGAGCCGTGCACTGCGCCGGCAGCGCCAGCTTCGGACTGCATCTCGACGACCTTGACCTGGCTGCCGAAGATGTTCTTCAGACCATTTGCAGACCACTGGTCGACCAGATCGGCCATCGGGGAGGACGGCGTAATGGGGTAAATAGCCGCAACTTCAGTAAAAGCATAGCTGACGTGAGCCGCAGCATTATTGCCGTCCATGGATTTCATTTTTCTTGCCATAAATGAACCTCCTATTTATTTCACCGTCAAAAAACGGTTCTTCTGCGTGTGAACGCAAAATTCTACGATGACACTATAGCACACTTTTTCTGCCGTGTAAACGCCTTGTTCCCGCAAAAACATTCACTATTTTGCAACAATAAGTTCAATTCCTTTTATTTTTCAAGAACTTTTGCGAGGATTTATTGATTTTGTGCGAAATGTGCAAAAATGCACAGAGGGGGATTTGCCTGATGCAAAAAATGTGCTATACTAATTGCAAACTGTACGATTTGATGCGAAAAAGGGAGGAAAACAGTATGGTCACAGCGGTGCGATCGCTCGGTCTTCAGGGCATCTCAGGCTACGAGGTCACGGTGGAATGTTTTTTGTCCGGCGGCCTGCCCGCATTTGATATCGTCGGCCTTGGCGACACGGCCGTCAAGGAATCGCGCGAGCGCGTGCGCGCGGCGGTGAAAAACTGCGGCGTCAAGTTCCCTGTCTCCCGCATCACGGTGAACCTCGCCCCCGCGGGCCGGAAAAAGGAGGGCACGCTCTACGACCTGCCCATTCTATTAGGTATCCTCGCCAGTGCGGAGGAGATCAAGCCCCCCGCGAAGGACGCGGCCTTCGTCGGCGAGCTGTCGCTCACCGGCACACTGCGCTCGGTGAACGGCGTTTTGCCGATGGCGATGGCCGCGGCGCGCGCGGGCGTCAAGACGCTCTATGTCCCTGCGGCGAATGCCGCAGAGGCGACGCTGGCCGACGGCGTGACCGTCTACGGCGTGCCGGACGTCGTGTCGCTCGTGCAGCATTTGAAGGGCGAAAAGAAGCTCTTGCCCCAGCCGAAGTGGCAGGCGGAGCAGACGAGCGAGACCGGCCCCGACTTTTCCGACGTCATGGGACAGGAGAACGTCAAGCGCGCGCTGGAGATCGCCGCCGCGGGCGGACACAACATTCTGCTGATCGGCTCGCCAGGCGCGGGCAAATCCATGCTGGCAAGGAGACTGCCATCCATCCTGCCCGACATGACGCGCAAGGAAGCGCTTGAGGCGACCGAAATCTGGTCGGTCGCGGGATTGACCGACAGTGCGCACCCGATGCTGCTGCATCGCCCGTTCCGCGCCCCGCACCACACGCTCTCGGCCTCCGCGATGACCGGCGGCGGGCAGACGCCTAAACCCGGCGAAATTTCGCTCGCGCACCATGGCGTGCTTTTTTTAGATGAATTGCCCGAATTCCACCGCGACGTGCTCGAGGTGCTGCGCGCGCCCATCGAGGACGGCGAGGTCACCATCACCCGCGCCGCGGGCAGCATCACGCTGCCGAGCCGCTTCATGCTCGTCGGCGCGATGAACCCCTGCCGCTGCGGCTGGTACGGTCACCCCTCGGGGCGCTGCCACTGCACGAAGCAGCAGGTGGAAAAATACGTCGAAAAAATCTCCGGCCCGATGCTTGACCGCATGGACCTGCACGTCAACGTCCCGAGCGTTGAGTTCGAGGCGATGCGCCGGCGCGAAAAGGCGGAGTCCTCCGCCGACGTCAAAGCGCGCGTGAACGCCGCACGCGACGTCCAGAAGCAGCGCTTTTCCGGCACGAACATCACCTGCAACGCGCAGATGACGCCCGCGATGGTGGGCGAATTCTGCACGCTGGACGCCGCGGGCGAAAAGCTCTTGAAGGGCGCGTTCGAGCGCCTCGGCCTCACGGCCCGAAGCCACGATAGACTTCTGCGCGTGGCGCGCACGATCGCCGACCTTGACGGCAGCGAGAAGATCGAGGCGCATCATCTGGCCGAGGCCATCCAGTACCGCAACACGGATATTTTACAGGGGTGAGCGCGATGAAAAAATACGACTATCTTTATCTTGGCGCAATCTCACTTTTGAGCCATATCGCCCAAGGGGCGGCTTTTATCCTGTTGTTCGCGGCGTTTGGGGGCACGGGGACGACCTCGTCCTTTACGTTTGCCACGCCCGTCGGGCTCGTGCTCGGCGTCGTCTATGTGTCGGCGCTTTCCTTCCTGTTCGGCTGGGGACTGCGGCCGGATCGGGGCATCGACAAAAATCGCTGCTGGAACGCGGCGATCGTGCTCTATGTGCTGAACCTTGCCTCGCTTCTTGTGATGCCAGTCCCGTTCGGCTCGGGGAGCATCCTCGCGATGATCTGGGAGCTGCCGATGGCGCCCGCCATGGTCGGGATCAACGGCTTGAGCGGAGAGGGCACGATGTTCAGCTATGCGCTCTTTGCCCTGCTGGCCGCCGTCGAGCCGCTGTGCCTGACGCTGGGGCTCACCCGCAAAGGAAAAAAGCCTGCCAAGTCCGAAAACAACGAAAATTCGGCCGCATCTTCCGCCGGCGCGGGAGCGGCCGTAATAAATGAGGAGAACAACACCAATGCATGAAATGATCCTGTGCAAGCTCGGCGAGGTCGTGCTCAAGGGCCTGAACCGCCGCAGCTTCGAAGATAAGCTGATGTCGAACGTCAACCGCCGCGTGTCGAAATGCGGCAATTTCCGCGTCTACTCCAAGCAGAGCACCATCTACGTCGAGCCTAAGGACGACGACTGCGATATCGAGGCTGCGTTTGAGAGCTGCAAGAAGGTCTTCGGCATCATCGCCGTTTCAAAGGCGCTGCCGTGTGAAAAGGACATCCAGAAGATCATCGCCGCGGCGAAAAATTACCTTGCCGACGAGATGCGCGCGGCCAGGAGCTTCAAGGTCGAGAGCAAGCGCGCCGACAAGACCTTCCCCTTGACGTCCATTCAAATTTCCCAGCAGGTCGGCGGCGCGCTGCATCAGGCGTTCCCGACGTGCGAGGTCAACGTTCACGACCCCGAGCTCGTCGTTCACATTGAGATTCGCGATGATTCCGCCTACGTCCACGGCCCTGCGGAAGAGGGCGCGGGCGGTCTGCCCATCGGCATGGGCGGTACGGCGGTCAGCCTGCTCTCCGGCGGCATCGATTCGCCAGTCTCGTCCTACATGATCGCCAAGCGCGGCGTCAAGCTCGAAATGGTGCACTTCTTCTCCCCGCCCTATACGTCCGACGAGGCAAAGGAGAAGGTGCTTTCCCTTGCCAAGCTCCTTGTCCCCTGGTGCGGGCGGCTGACAGTGCAGATCGTGCCGTTTACCGAGATTCAGGAGGAGATCAGAAGAAACTGCCCCGAGGAGTTCTTCACGCTTATCATGCGCCGCTTTATGATGCGCATTTCCCAGCGCGTGGCCGATCAGGTCAAGGCCAAGGCACTCGTCACGGGCGAAAACCTCGGCCAGGTCGCGTCCCAGACGATGGAGGCCCTGCGCGTGACCGAGGATGTGGTCGACCTGCCCGTCCTGCGCCCGCTCATCGGCATGGACAAGGAAGAGATCGTGCGCCTGTCGCGCAAGATCGGCACGTTCGATACGTCGATCTTACCCTATGAGGACTGCTGCACGGTCTTTACCCCGCGCCATCCGCGCACGAAGCCGAACCTTGACGAGGTCCGCGAGGCCGAGGCCGTCCTTGAGATCGAGGGCCTCATCGACCGCGCGATGACGAATCGCGAGTTCGTGCGCATCAAGTTCTGAAAGGAAGTTTTATCATGGCAGAAAAAACAGTCGAACAGCGCTGCTATGAAGCGCTCAAGGCGCGCAGCGTGACTTTCGCCGCGGCGGAGAGCTGCACAGGCGGCCTCATCGCCAAGCGCATCACGGATGTGCCGGGCGCGTCGGGCGTGTTCATGGGCGGCATCGTGAGCTATACCAATATCGTTAAAAACCGCGTGCTCGGCGTTCCGGCGGACATGCTGGAGGAGTACGGCGCAGTGTCCGCGCCTGTTGCCCGCGCGATGGCCGAGGGCGCGCGCAGGGCGACGACGGCGGACTGCGCCGTCAGCGTCACAGGCGTCGCGGGCCCTGACCGCGATGAGCGCGGGAATCCCGTCGGCACGGTGTTTATCGGTTTTTCGTCTTCCGAGGAGACGATCGCCGAGCGCTTTGACTTCGGCGCGAAGTCCCGCGCGGAGATTCGCGAGGAAGCCGCGGACGAAGCCTTCAAGCTGCTGGAAGAAAAGCTGAAGGAGCACTGAAACAGCAATGAAAAAGCCACAGCTCAATTCTGAGCTGTGGCTTTTCTTATAACGATTTGAGGTAGAAGCGGTCCATCGCGCCGTGCTGCACGCCCCGCGGCTTGGAGATCGGCCGGAAGCCGAGCTTTTCGTAGAGGCGGATGGCGGCGTCGAATTTGGAATGCGTTTCGATGTAGAGCTTTTCATAGCCTGCGTCTCTGGCGGCCTGCTCGACGGTTTCGGACAAACGTCTGCCGACGCGCTTGCCCTTGGCCGCGTCGGAGAGGTAGAGCTTTTGAAGCTCCGCGCAGCGGTCGAAGACCGCGGCCTCGGCATAGCCGCAGCCGCCGAGCACTGTGCCGTTTTCGTCGACGGCGACGAAGTAGCCGCGGCAGGGGTTTGCGCTATAAAACGCGCTCAGATGGTCGAGCTCGGGGTCAAAGTACGCCGTGCCGGGGACGTTCAGGTGGTACTGTTCGAAATTCGTGCGGATGATTTTGGCAATAAACGGGTCATCCGCCGCCGTGATCAGGCGAATGGTGACGGAAGAAAGAGGCTGCTGTTCCATGGGGATTGCCTTTCCTTGCAATATGGGTTTTGTGGATTGGTTGCGAAAAGCGGATGGAGGAGAACGTTCGCGCAGGCGTGCTCGGCAGAGAGCGGGAAAGCTGCATGAGTGCGAAGCGCTTTCCCTGTGCGCTCCATATCAATGAAGCTGTCAGGACTGCACGGGAACATCCAGCCCGAATTCACTCGGCAGGTAGCGCGGGCAGACGTTTTCACCCGTCGTGATGACGGACGCGGCAAGGCGCGTGCCGATCTCGCAGGATTCCATCATCGTTTTGCCGTAGGTCTGGCCGATGACCGCGCCGGCAAAAAATGCGTCGCCCGCGCCGGTCGTGTCCTTGACGTCGACCTTTTTCGCGGGGCAGTAGCCCTCCTCGCCGTCGAGCGTTGCGAACACCGCGCCCTGAGAACCCATTGTGATGACCATGCGGCGGATCTGCGCACCGCGAATTCTGTCGCGCAGGATGGGGAGCATCTCGTCGGGGGAGAGACCGTCGTAATTTTCCGAAAACAGGATGCCCGCCTCCTGCTGGTTGCAGATGAAGCAGTGCACCGAGCGCAGAAAGTCGCGCCGCTCGATGGCGATGCTCATGTTGGAGACGACGGCGTAGACGGGCTTATGGTACTTCTCTGCCAGCGCGAACGTGCGCTTGACGATGTCCTTTTCCATGTCGATCTCGAGCAGGATGCTGTCGGCCTGCGAGAAAATTTCGTCGCCCTGCTCGTCCAGAATGTCGGCAATGGGGCTTAAGTCGGGGCGCTTGGAGATCGACGCGGTCACATCGCCCGTGTTGTCGAAGATCGCGAGCCACGTTCCCATGCCGTCGGGCGTCGTGCGGATGTAGCGTGTGTCGACCTTGTGGCTCTGGAGCTTTTTGACAACATCCGCGCCCGCGCTCGTATCGTCGACAAGGCTCACGAATGTCGGCCGCAGCTCGACGTTGGCGATGTCCTCGACGATGTTGCGGCTCACGCCGCCGTGCACCTGCACGACGCGGCCCGCGTTGCGTCCGCCGGGAATGTAGGAAGAAAGGGGATAGCCCTTGATATCGACAAACACCGCGCCCATCACGATAATACTCATGGAAACGTCCTCCGAAGTTAAGTGTTATCCCAGTATACCATGCTTTTCAGGGATTGCAAAGCGGAGAATATAGGGGGAACGGGGCGAACCGGCTGGTTCGCCCCGTTCCTATGAGAGAAAAGAGAGTGGAGAGCAGAGTTAATCCTTGATGCGCGCCTTCTGCGCCTCGACATTGCGGATGGCGAAGAGCGTGCCGACCGTCAGCACGATGCCGATGGCGAGGCAGACGATCCAGTTCTGGATAAAGCCCGCGAGCACGAAGCACACAAAGCTCAGGCACGCGACGGTGATGGCGTAGGGCAGCTGCGTGGCGACATGGTTGACATGCTCGCACTGCGCACCGGCGGAGGACATGATGGTCGTGTCGGAAATGGGGGAGCAGTGGTCGCCGCAAACGGCGCCCGCGCAGCAGGCGGAAATGCCGATGTAGAGCAGCGCGCTGTCGCTGGGGAAGATGGCCGTGACGATGGGGATCAGGATGCCGAACGTGCCCCAGGATGTGCCGGAGGCAAAGGCCAGCACGCACGCAACCAGGAAGATGACGGCGGGCAGCATGTTATAAAGCCCTTCGGAAGCGGCGTACATCAGATCGTGTACATAGTCCGCAGCGCCCAGCGCGTTGAGCGTGGTCTTGAGGGAGACGGCCAGCGTCAGGATGATGATGGGGGAGAGCATAGCCTGGAAGCCCTTGGGGATGCAGCCCATGGCCTCGCGGAAGCCGACGACGCGGCGGGCAACAAGGTAGATGACCGTGAGCACCAGCGCGATGATGCCGCCCCAGGGGAGACCGACGAATGCGTCGGTGTTGCCGAACGCGCCGATGAAGCCGCCGACGTAGAGCATGCCGATGGTGCACAGGGCAATGAGGATGATGACGGGGATGACAAGGTCGATGACGCGGCCCTTGGGATTGGAGTTCTCCTCGTCGCTGCCTTCGCTGCCGGAGAGGTCGCCCGTATTGCGGGCGCGCTCTTCAAAGCCGCGCATCGGGCCGTAGTCGAACTTGAGCAGCGTGAGCGTGATGATGAAGACGAACGTTAGCAGGGAATAGAAGTTATAGGGGATGGCGCGGATGAAGAGCTGGATGCCGGAAATGCCGGTGTCAAGGTCTTCTGCCGTGGAGGACACGGCGGCCGCCCAGGACGAGATCGGTGCGATCATGCACACGGGTGCGGCGGTGGCGTCGATGAGGTAGGCGAGCTTGGGGCGCGAGATCTGGTGGCGGTCAGTGACCGGACGCATAACAGAGCCCACGGTCAGGCAGTTAAAGTAGTCGTCGATAAAAATGAGAATACCGAGCACGAACGTTGCAAGCTGCGCGCCTACACGGGTGTGGATGTTCTTTTCCGCCCAGCGGCCAAAGGCCGCGCTGCCGCCAGCGAGGTTGACGAGCGCGACGATGATGCCGAGCAGGACGAGGAAGAGAAAGATGCCCGCGTTATCCGAGATCGCGGCGATGATGCCGTCGTTGACGATCATGTCGATCGTGGCAACGGGGGCGAAGTCGCAGGCGAAGAGCGCGCCGATCACGACGCCGATAAACAGAGACGAGTACGCCTCCTTGGTGATCAGCGCCAGCGTAATGGCGATGATGGGGGGCACGAGCGCCCAGAAGGTTCCGACAAATTGCATGATGTTTCTCCTTTCCTGTGCCGCAGACACAGAGCAAAAAAATTAAGCCATGATTTCCATCATGACTTAACACAAAAACATCAAATAACCGATGTGAAACACATCAAAGCTCCTGATCGCGTCGATCATGACAGCACTCCGTCCTTCCGGACGACAGTCCGCCGGGTATTTCCCGACGACCCAAGTATCGACAAAACAGGGATTTTATCGACCCTTCGGCGGCGTTCCCTTTCGCACCCCACGGTCTCCTGCCGTTTTGTCGGGGGCTACTTTTGTCAGCCGCGCCTCTATCAAGACTTATGAAATTGTTTGCAGTATACACCTTTTTTCGATTCTGTCAAGTAAAAAAGCATGTTTTGCCGGAAAATAGCAAAAAATTATGCGAATAAACGCGGAATGAAGAAACTTTACACCATTTTTTGTGGAAAACGGAGAGGACTCATGCCCCGCAGTACGCGAGCCTTAGCAGGCGGCAGAAAAGCTCGCCCCACGTGAGGTGCGGCACGCTTTCGCCCGCGAGCAGCGGGAGCGACGCGACCGACGTGCCGTTTGCGTCAAAAATGTCGAGCGTGCCGAGCGGTTCGCCCTCCTCAACGGGCGCGACGACAGCGTCCGGCAGCGAGACGGCCTGCGTCAGACCGTTTGCGCGGCTCTTTTCGAGGAGCAGCGCGTTTTCGCTCGTCAGAACACTCTGCACCGTCTTCTGCGTGCCGAGCGTCACGGGTACGGCGGGCAGCGGCGATTCGGGGGTGACAGTGACGAGCGAATACGCCGCAAAGCCGTAGTTCAAGAGCGCCTTGGCGTCGGAAAAGCGCTTGTCGCTCGTGCTGCCGCCCAGGATGACCGCGATGAGCTCCATGCCGTCCTTCTCCGCGGTCGCGCTGATGCAGTATTTGGCCGAATCGGTCGAGCCGGTCTTGAGCCCCGTCGCGCCGGGGTAAAAGCGCACGAGTTTGTTGGTGTTGACGAGCATGGACGCCCCGTCGCGCAGCGAGTCCATCCAGATCGTCGCAAAACGGCGGATGTCAGGGTGATGCAAAATGAGCTCGCGCGACATGAGCGCGATGTCGTAGGCCGAGGTGACGTGCCCGTCCGCGGGCAGGCCTGTGCAGTTGACAAAGTGCGTGTCGTTCATGCCGAGCTCTTTGGCTCGCTCGTTCATGCGCGCGACAAACGCCTCCTCGCTGCCGGCCAAGTGCTCGCCGAGCGCGACCGCCGCGTCGTTGCCGGAGACGACGCACACGGCCTTGATGAGGTCTTCGACGCGCATCTGCTCGCCCTCTTTGAGCCAGATCTGGCTGCCGCCCATCGATG
>CALAAN010000355.1 GCA_937884915.1 uncultured Oscillibacter sp. | reverse complement strand
GGCAGAGACGGCAAAGACGAAATTGCAGAAAAGCTCAAAGACGATCAGCAGCGCGTGGCCGCGCAGCGATATCTCCATTCCAAAGAACGCTGTGAAAACATCACTAAAAAGATCGGGGACATACTGGAAAGCGCTCCAGCCGGAGGCCGCGATCAGCAGAGAGAGAAGTCCCACGATGAACGCCGCAGCATACCACACAGCGGAAACGATGAGCTTGGAAATGAGAAGCTGATGGAGACTCACCGGCAGCGTCAGCGTGAGGTAGCCCTCATTCTTGAGCACGTGGTCGCGCCAGCGGCAGGCAGAGAGAACCAGCGGCGCAAACGCCAGCGCGAAGAGGCCAAGCACGAAGCCGATGACCAGCAGCACGCCGATGAGCTGCAAGAGCCAGTGAATGTGCCCGCCGTTCAGGAGCAGCTGAGAAAAACGCATCAGCGCCGTCAGCGCCAGCATCCCAAGAAAAACCGGCCACATGATGCGGCTGGTTGCGCGGAATTCGTGTTTGATCAGTTTGCTCAGCATCTGAATACCTCCCGGAAGAGCTCGTCAACGCTCTTGCCCTTTTCATCTCGAATAGTCTCCACGCTCTCGTGGAGCATGACCTGCCCCTCGCGCAGGAAGACGACCTCGTCAAGGATCTGCTCGACATCGGCAATCAGGTGCGTGGAGATGATGACCGTCGCGTCCTCGCTGTAATTGCCGATGATCGTGCGCAGGATGTAGTCGCGCGTCGCGGGGTCGACGCCGCCGATGGGCTCGTCGAGAAGATAGAGCCTGGCGTCGCGGCTCATCGTCAGGATGAGTTGCGTCTTCTCGCGCATGCCCTTGGATAGCGTCTTGATCTTCTGCGTGCGGTCGAGGCCGAGGTTCATCAGCATCGCTTCGGCCACGCCGCGGCGGAAGTCCGAATAAAAGTCGCCGTAGTAGTCGAGCGCCTGCGCGATCGTCATCCAGCCGGGCAGCGTGTTGCGGTCGGGCAGGTAAGAGACGATGGCTTTTGTTGCGCGGCAGGGGGCCTTGCCCGCGATCAGGATCTCGCCCGACGTCGGTGTCAGAAGGCCGTTGGCGAGCTTGATGAGCGTCGTCTTGCCGCTGCCGTTGGGGCCGAGCAGACCCACGATGCGCCCCGGCTCGATCGCGAGATCGACGCTGTCGAGCACTGTTTTGGCGCCGTAGTTTTTCGTGAGCGCCTTGCATTCGAAAATACTCATGTTTCTTCTTCCTCCTCCTTGGCTCCCTGGATGAGCGAGATGACCTCGTCTCTTGTGCAGCCGAGCGTTTTCATCGAGTGGAGAAATTCTTCCACGCGCTCGTCCGCGATGCGGAGCTTGGCATTTGTGATCATGTTTTCATTTTCTGTGACGAACCGTCCCGCTGTGCGCTGGGAAAACACCAGACCGTCGCGTTCGAGCTCGGATAGCGCGCGCTGGACCGTGTTGGGGTTGACGCCCGCTTCCACCGCAAGCTCTCGCACGGAGGGGAGCTTTTCCCCCGGCGCGTAGATGCCGGAGACGATGGCCTCCGTCAGCCGCTGCGTCAGCTGGGAGTAGATCGGCTGGTCGTTGCGGAAGTTCCAGTCCATAGTGATCCTCCTTGCGTATCACTGTATTAAGTGATTAGTACAATAATACATCGGACGGCATTTGTCAATAGACCGACGCAAAAATCATCAAAAAAATTTTACAGCGGAAAAAGCCGCGAAATTGACATAAAATCCTAAAACAGATGTTGCATTTCAGAAAAAATGTGGTATCATAAATTCGAACAAATGTTGGAAGGGGCGCACAAGATGGAAAAACTGTCCAGAATGCAGCAGCGCGTATACGATTACATTGCCGAGAGCATCGCCGAGCATGGCTATGCCCCCTCTGTGCGTGAAGTCGGCGAGGCGCTGGGGCTCAAGTCGCCCTCCACGGTCCATTTCCACATCAAGCACTTACAGGAGATGGGTCTCATCGAAAAGAGCGCGGGCAAGGGCCGCGCCATCACGCTCAAAAAGCAACCGCAGGCCGTTCCCGTCGCGCCGCAGCCCGTCGAGCTCGACGAGCTTGCCTCGCGTCGCCGTCAGGTGCCGATCCTCGGCAATGTCGCCGCTGGTAACCCGATTTTGGCGCAGGAGTGCATCGAAGACTACCTGACGTTCGACACCGGCGGGCACGATGACGAGTATTTCGCCCTGCGCGTGCGCGGCGAGTCGATGCTCGGCGTCGGCATCCTGCCGGACGACCTCGTCGTCGTCCACCGGCAGAACATCGCGCAGAACGGGCAGATCGTCGTCGCGCTGCTTGGCGACGAGGCGACGGTCAAAACGCTCAAGCGCAAGGGCAGCGAGGTCTGGCTCATGCCCGCAAACCCCGACTACCAGCCCATCGACGGCCGCGAGTGCACGATCCTGGGCCGCGTCGTCGCCGTGGTGCGGCAGTATTAAGAGAAATAAAGAAGCTCCTCCGCAAAAGCGGAGGAGCTTCTTTATTTCTCTTTGCGGTAATCAGCGCAGGTAAAAAACATACTCATCAGGCAATCGTTGAAAGCCATAGTTCTCATACAGGGATCTTCCCATCTGTGACGGATTCAGCATAACCTTTCCAATCTGGTGATTCTCTGCATACGCCATTACGAGGTTCAGTAATTCTCTAGCAATTCCCCTGTTCCGATAAAAAGGTTCAACATACATGTTCATAAGTCTTGATGCTTTTCCGTTTGGGTACTTTGTCGTTGGCATAATTTCAAAAACCGTGATACCAACGGTTCCGATTATCTGGCTGCCATGTTCGCAGACAAAAGCGGTATGTGTTCCGTCTCCTATGTTCTGCTTGAAAAAATTCAGCGTTTTTGCATAGATCAACTCAAAATGAAAATCCGAGTCAAGCTCCCTTCGCATCTTCATTCTGAGGTCGGTCAACGCTTCACAATCAGTAATTGCTGCGATGCGATATTCCATTGTGCTTCCTCCAAATTCCAATTTGTTCCGCCCTCATCCCTTGTCAAAGTGTACCGTCCAGCCTTCGATCCCATAGAACGGGGAGGAGACGGTGGGGTTCAGCCCGTCGATGAGGCCGCTCGGCGTCAGGACCGACGCGGTCTTGAACGCGATGGGCGCGATGGGCGCGCTCTGGGCGAGATAGCGGTACAGCGCGCGGGCGGTCTGCTCGCTCTCGTTGAGTGAGAACGCGTCGAGCAGCGTGTCGCACTGCTCGTCCGCATAGCGGCCGTAGTTCAGCGCGCCGCCGGTGCGCACAATGGATGAAATGTCCCAGTTCGCCGTCAGGCGCACCTCGCCGAGATACAGGTCAAAATTCCCGTTTTGCAGCGCGGTCAGATAGTCGCTCCACGGGAGCGAGCGGACGCTGACCGTCAAAACGTCGGTCGAGAGTGTGCGGCTCAGATAGTCGGCGATGGAGACCTTGAACGAATCGCTCTCGCTCACGAGAATCGTCACCGTGCGGGGGTGATTTTCCGTCACGCCCGCGCTTTCGAGCGCGGCGGCAAGATCAGGCGCGGCAAGCGTCGACGCCATCTCCGTCGGATAGAGGTGAGAGCGCGGCGAGAGCGGGAAGCGCGCCGCCTCGGCGTGACCGGCGAGGTAGCCCGTCGTGACGGTCGCACGGTCGATCGCGCCCGCGAGGGCGCTGCGAAGCGTCGCGTCGGAGAGCGGCGCGCGCTGCGTGTTGAAGCCGAGGTAGATCATGTTCGCCGTCGCGTAGTCGGTGAGCGAGGTGTCCGCGCTGCGAAGATCGCCCGTGCTGCTTGTCAGGTCAGCCGAGAGCAGGTGCACCTCGCGCGAGGAGAAGAGGTAAGACGCTGTGTCCGCGTCCTTGGCGGCGTGCAGCTCGATGCGGTCAAACGGCAACGTGACGTCGCTGCGCCAGTCGGGGTTCTGCTTGAGGCACGCGCCGTCGCTGTCCGTGACGAAGAGGTACGGCCCCGTGCCGAGCGGCACGGTGTCCTTCTCTGAGCCGGATTTGACGATGGGGATGTCGAGCAGCGCGGGAAACGCGCTGTCCGCGCGCGTGAGCGTGACAACGAGTGTGCCATTGCTCGCGCGCATCGAGGCGACGTTGGCAAAGCGCGCGCTGTACCGTTCGCTGCTCTGCGCGCGGCGGAGCGTCGCGAGCACATCGCTTGTCGTCAGGCTGCTGCCGTCGGAAAAACTGACGCCGTCGCGGAGGTAAAAGGTGTAGCTTGTGTAATCGTCGTTGTGCTCATAGCGGCTGCACAGCACATTCTGCGGTGCAAACGACTCGTCCAGCACGAAAAGCCCCTCGTAGAGCAGCGCGCCGAGCGTCTGCTGCATGCCGTCGGGACAGGTGATGGGGTCGAGCGTCACGCCCTGCAAATACGGCAGCGCGAACGACGTGATCGGCGTCAGGGGGGAGGAGGTGTCCTCTTCCACCGGCGGTGTTTCCTCCCAGAAATCGCCGCTGCCATCGTCGCTCACGTCGCTGTTCCAGCAGCCAGAGAGCGAAAGCGCAAGCGTCAGCGCGCATAAGAGCGCCGCGATCCGGCGCTTCACAGCGCATCCTCCGTAAGACAGATCATCGCCGCCATGCCGCCGCGCTGGTCGCCCATCGCGCGGTGCGACCAGTAGCGCTCGGGGTGGCACTTCGTGCAGTCGGGGTGCACGTCGATGCGCGAGGGGTCGATGCCCGCGCGCAGCAGCCACAGGCGGTTGATCGCCTTTAAGTCGATGTGGTACTTGTCGCCGCGCTTTTCGATGCGCTCGTCCATCGCGGGATCGAGCAGGGCGAAAAAGGCGTCGGCCACGTCACTGTCGGTCTCAAAGCAGCACTTGCCGATGCTCGGGCCAATGGCAGCGCGCAGCGTGTAGGGGTCGGCGCCGTAGCAGCTCATCATCGACACCGCGGCCTTGAGCGCGATGCCGCTCGCCGTGCCGCGCCAGCCGGCGTGCACCGCGCCAATCGAGCGCGATGTCGGGTCGTAGAGCGTGATGACGCAGCAGTCCGTCCCGTAGGCGAACAGCGGCAGATTCGGCACGTTCGTGATGAGTCCGTCAGCGTCATAGGGGCGGTCGCCCCAGAGGATCTTGCCCGCATCCTCCTCGGACGCAATGCGCACGAGGTCGGAGTGGATCTGGCGGCAGCCGACGGCGCGGCCCGCGTCAAAGCCCACAGCCTCGCCGAGACGGCGGTAATTTTCGAGTAAATTCTCGCTGCTGTCGCCCTTGTTGTCGGCAAAGTTGAGCGAATCGTAGGGCGCGGGGCTCACGCCGCCGTGCCGCGTCGTGAACGCATGCACCGCGCCGCCCGCGGCAGAGATCGCGTCGGACGTGTCGTAGATGAGACCGTTTACGTTGTGTTCGGTGAAAGACATCAAAAAGTGCCTCCTTTTTCTGCACCCAAAGGGTGCGGAGATGTCGCCGCCTGTCCCATGCGGCGGGGGAAATGCGGCGTGCGCGCCGCAGCACCACACCCCCC
>CALAAN010000354.1 GCA_937884915.1 uncultured Oscillibacter sp. | reverse complement strand
AAACCTGTCCGCGCGCGACGCTGCTGCTCGCGGAGCTTTACTGCAAGCGTGCACGTGAATACAACGACCTCGCCTCTCCCCTCGCGCGAAAGGCGCTCGCACTGAATCCCGACTGCAAGGAGGCGCACAACGCCATCTTCGACGCCGAGCACGGCGCATACCTCGACTGGAATGCGACAAACCACTACCGCACGATCGCCTTCTATCAGGAGTTTCTCGCCGCGCATCCAGACAACCACAGCGCGCACCTGTGGCTTTTGGACCTGCTCATTGCCGACCGCCGCTGTGCGGAGGCGCGCGAGGCCTTAGACCAAATGCACCGTCTGAAGCCGACGTACAACGACGACTTTTACCTCGGCTGCATTCTTCTGCAGGAGGGGCACGTCGACGACGCGCTCGCGCAGTGGGAAAGCATGTGCGCGAAGTATCCCGACACGTGGGAGGTCTGCGTCATGCGCGCGAGCGAGCTTGCCAAGCTCGGATATTACGATGAAGCCATCGCGGATTATGAGAAGACGATGGCGCTCATGCCGCCGCCCCGCTTTGTCGACCCCGCCGAGGCCATCGCGCAGATCTGCGAGATTCAAGGCGACTATGAAACGGCCATCGCCTACTACGAAAAGGTCATCGCCATCGAAAAGACCGACTGGCACGAAACGCAGGGCGAAGCCATCGACGCCCCGCAGAGAAGCATCGCCCGCTTACGCGAAAAGCTGGCAAGCCGCTGATATTTGGGCAAAAAGGCACTTGTCAAAATCTTTTGACAAGCGATTTTTCCTCATGTAAAGCAGCTTTGCTCGACAAACTTTCCCGTTTCGGCTACCCTTGGGGCAGATCGAACGAAACGCACAGGAGGCAGTTTATGGAACTCGGCAATCAAATCAAACTTCATCGCGCCGCGCTCTCGCTTTCGCAGGAGGAGCTGGCGGAAAAAGTCTACGTCACGCGCCAGACCGTTTCCAACTGGGAGACCGGCAAGAGCTACCCCGACATTCACAGTCTGCTTCTGCTCAGCGCCCTCTTTGATGTTTCGCTCGACCAACTCATCAAAGGAGATTTGGAAACTATGAAACAGGAAGTCAACGCCGCCGACGTCAAGGCCATGAACCGCGACGCCATCATCTACACCGTTCTGCTCGCCGCCACGATCATTCTGCCCGTACCGCTGCTCAAATGGTTCGACCTGTACGGCCTCATCCCGGAGCTTTTGCTCTGGGGCTGCGCGATGTACTTTGCCCTCCGCCTTGAGCGCATCAAAAAGGCAAACAACGTCCAGTCCTACAAAGAGATCTTAGCCTTCAGCGAAGGCAAGAAGCTCGACGAGATCGAGCAGAAGGTCGAAGCGGGCAAGCGGCCCTATCAGAAGATCCTGCTCGCCCTGCTCACCGCCGGGATCACGCTGCTTGTCGGCATGGTGCTCAGCTGGCTGCTGCTGTAAAAAGTCAAGACCACCCGTAAAACGGGTGGCTTGCACAAGCCCTATAAGGGCT
>CALAAN010000353.1 GCA_937884915.1 uncultured Oscillibacter sp. | reverse complement strand
AAAGTCTTTCTAATGCTGTCATATTTTTTACCTCCCGCCCCTGTGGGCGAACAAGCGGAATGATTACAGGTGATTGACCGGATAGCGGGGAGTTCTCCCTTCCAGTACGTCTACAACGTTCTGCGCCGCCTTGGTTTTGAGCTCCGTTACACCCTCCGCCGTTGAGTAAGCCGTATGATCGGTCAGCACAACATTGTCAAGCTGGCAGAACGGTGACTGCGCGCCGAGCGGTTCATGGTTATGCGTATCCAGCCCCGCCGCGAGAATACGGTGGTTACGCAGCGCATCGAGCAGATCCTCATCCTTGACAAGCGGACCGCGGCTGACGTTGATCAGGATCGCCGTCGGCTTCATCAGCGCAAGCGTCTCCTTGCAGATCATGCCGTTCGTCTCCGCATTGGCGTGCAGATGAAGGGAGATGATATCGGAAATGCGGAACAGCTCTTCCTTTTCCACCTTGCGCACGCCGATCTCAGCAAGCTGCTCGGCGCTGATATAGGGGTCATATGCCACGACCTCGGCAAAGCCGAAGCCGCTGACCTTGCGGATCAACGCGCGCGCGATGCGGCCTGCGCCGATCACGCCAAGCGTTTTGCCCTTTAAGCGAAAGCTGTCCGCCTGAATGTTCCATTTGCCCTCGCGGACCTCGCGGTCGCGCAGCGGGATATGCCGCAGGCAGGAGAGCATCAGCGCCAGCGCATGGTCGGAAACATCCTCCATGCAGTAATCGGGAACATTGGTGACCTGAATACCCGCAGCAGTCGCCGCGTCCAGATCGACGTTCTCAAAGCCGACGCCGTAGCGGCTGATGACCCTGCACTTTTTCAGTCCCGCGACCGCTTCAGCGGTCATGGGCGCAAGGTCAAGCAGTACGGCGTCCGCATCCGCACACTGCGCCGCGATATCCGCGGCGCTTTCACAGTGGCAGAGCTTCAGCTCTGCACCGGCCTTTTCCAGAATGGCGCGCTCGATCTCATAGCTCGCATGGCGCTCATCGCTGACACAAACAAGATATTTTGCCATTGCTTCTCCCCGCCTTTACTTGACAAGATAGCCGCCGTCAACGGGGATGACCGCACCGTTGAGATAGTCGGAGGCGTGGGAGGAAAGGAAGATGGCCGTGCCCTTCATATCGTCCGGCGTGCCCCAGCGGTGCGCGGGGATACGGTCAGTAATTTCCTTATAACGGGGATTGCTGGGGTCGGTCAGGGCTGTATTCATCTCGGTGTCCATATAGCCGGGAGCAATGCAGTTGACGGTAATACCCTTGCACGCCAGCTCATTGCACAGCGCCTTGCTGAACTGTGCCACACCGCCCTTGGAGGCTGCATACGCCGGAACGGTAAAGCCGCCGAAAAAGCTGAGCATGGAAGCGATATTGACGATCTTGCCGTAGGGATGCTCCTTTTTCAGGAATTCGCGCGCGGCCATCTGGCTGAGATCAAACGGTGCGGTAAGGTTGACCTCAATCACATCGTTCCAGTCCTCAAGCGGAAAATCGGGGCTGGGATAGCGGCGCTGGATACCGGCGGCATTGATGATAATATCGAGTCCGCCGAGCAGCGCAACAGCCTTTTCAAACCCCGCCTTGCGTTCTTCCGCCTTGGCAAGGTCCGCCTTGACGCCCTGGCAGTCAAAGCCGCGGGCACGGAAATCCGCCGCAACCTTTTCAACCTTATCGCTCGATCCGAAGATAACGACGGAAGCACCCGCTTCCATCAGTCCCTCCGCCATGCCGTGGCCGAGACCGCGGGTACCGCCGGTCACGATGGCACGACTGCCGACCAAATCAAATAAATTCGTCATACGAATGCTCCTTTTTTCTCAAAATCAGCGCGCGGAATTGAAGTTTTCCAGCGCAGGATCCAGCACGGCGAGGTTATAGCTGCGGCTGGAATGGCTGTGCGCAGCAAGAACCCACAAGTATGAGTTGCGCGTACCGGGGCTGGCCACTGTCGGGTGGTAACCCACGGGAGCCTGCACCATCGTGCCGGAATGCACCGTATGCGTCACGATGTCCTCCACCTCACCGCTCTTGAGATAGCTGATATGGAAGCCAAAGTGCGGCAGCGGCATGCCGAAGTAGCAGTAGACCTCTTCAAGATCCTTTTCATGCTGGTGCGGGGGCCAGCTGGTCCATGCGCCCTCGCCGCCCCATGTAAGGCCGCAGATCAGGCGGGATGCCTCATCCTTATCCGACAGCGTCATCATGACCTCGCGCTGGCCGATGCCCTCTCCATGGATCTGATGAATGTCTCCGACCGGCTGGGAGAGGTCAAAGCTGCGGAAGAACGCATGGCCGATGCCCTCGTACACCGCACCGGCGATATAGAAGATGCAGTCTTCCAGCGCGGTAATGGTCACGCTGTCGCCGCCTGGGATATAAAAGGCGTCAAACTGCTTCATCGTCTCGTTCAGCACCGCGTGACCGGAGAGCTTCGCGGCGCCCTCAATGAGCACGGGATGCATCTCAAGTTCGCCGGAGGAGAGTGTGTAGCTCTCGCCCTTGGGCAGATTAAGACGGTAAATGTATTCCTCGCGGCACTCGCTTTTATCCGGCGTGATGACCGCGTGGAAGCCGGGTTCCTCGGGAGACTGGACGCTCCATTTCTCCATACGGGCCTTGTTTTCAAGATTACGCATTATAAATCCTCCTTACAGCAGGAATGTACTAAGTGCGGGAATAAATACGACCAGGAAGAAAAAGCCAACATAGCCGATGAAGAACGGCCACTGTCCGTGGACGATCTTGCCCATCGACAGCTTGGTGACGGACGCGGCGGAGAAGATATTGACCGCGACCGGCGGGGTCATGGTGCCGACCACGTTGGCGATAGAAACGATCATGCCGAAGTGAATCACATTGACACCCAGCGCCTGCGCCACCGGCCAGAGCACGGGAACGAGCAGGACCGCCGTGGCAATACCCTCCAGGAAAGTACCGAAGATCAGAAGAATGACAGCCACCACCAGGCAGTACATTGTGGCGGACAGGTTCATGCCGACGACAAAGTCGACAAGCTTCTGAGAAATGCCGGCGTAGGCAAAGAGCCATGCAAACGCGGTAGAGGTCGCAATGATGAACAGCGTCATCGCCGAGCTCTTGGCGGAGTCCACAAAGATATCAAAGAGGTCTGACCATTTCAGCTCGCGGTAGATGAACATACCTGCGATAAAGGCCCAAACCACCGCAATAGCGGCAGACTCCGTCGCCGTAAGCAAACCGGAATAGATGCCGCCGAGAATGATGATGGGCAGCATCAGCGCGGGGATGGCCTTGAAAAAGCTGACGACAAATTCTTTCAGATTGAAATGGATCT
>CALAAN010000352.1 GCA_937884915.1 uncultured Oscillibacter sp. | reverse complement strand
CAGACTCATCCGCATCGACAAGATTACGACGCTCGCCGAGTACTTTGTCATCTGCACCGGTACGTCCAACACGCAGATCAACGCGCTGTGCGACGCGGTGGAAAAGGAACTGACCGAAAAGGGCGAGGAGCCGCTGCACCGCGAGGGTTATCGCGGCGGCACGTGGGTTCTGCTCGACTATGGCTGCGTCGTCGTCCACGTCTTCAACGACGAGGCGCGCAAGTTCTATTCCCTCGAGCATCTGTGGGCCGACGGCGAGGAAGTCGACCTGAGCGCCGTGCTGCCCCACGCCGAGGAAAAATAACGCTTGACAAGGCGGGACAAAACGCCTAAAATAGTTATGCTGAATTTATGCAAAACGCGATGACGGAGCATAAAGACGCGCGATTTCCGCCCTGAGAGAGCCGGCGGACGGTGCAAGCCGGCGGGGAAGCGCGCGTGAATGACTCACTCCCGAGCAGTCCGCCTGAAAGGGCGGGACGGTCCGCCCCCGTTACGGGCAAGGCTATGAAGCCGCTGAGGGCATGCAGGGAACTGCACGCTGAATCAGGGTGGTATCGCGTAAAGTTTTTACGTCCCTGACCGTTCAAAAACGGTCAGGGACTTTTTCTTTGCATCAAAACACTATTTCACATAAAGGAGAAGATCCATGAAGTACGATTTTGCAGCCATTGAGAAAAAATGGCAGGACAAGTGGGAGCAGGTAAAGCCCTACGCCGCCGTGACGGGGGACAAGCGCCCCAAGTTCTACGGCCTCATCGAATTCCCGTACCCCTCCGCCGCGGGCCTGCACGTCGGCCACCCGCGCCCGTTCACGGCGATGGACATCATCTGCCGCAAAAAGCGCATGCAGGGCTACAATGTCCTGAACCCCATCGGCTTTGACGCCTTCGGCCTGCCGACGGAGAACTTCGCCATCAAGAACCACATCCATCCCGCCATCGTCACCCAGCAGAATATCAAGAACTTCACCCGTCAGCTCAAGATGCTCGGCTACGGCTTTGACTGGGACCGCGTGATCGACACGACCGATCCGCAGTATTACAAGTGGACGCAGTGGATCTTCCTCCAGATGTTCAAGCATGACCTTGCCTACAAGACGACGATGCCCGTCAACTGGTGCACGAGCTGCAAGTGCGTGCTGGCCAACGAAGAGGTCGTCGAGGGCGTGTGCGAGCGCTGCGGCGCGCCGGTCATCCGCAAGGAAAAGAGCCAGTGGATGCTGCGCATCACGAAATACGCAGACCGCCTGATCGACGATCTGGACGACGTCGACTACATCGAGCGCGTGAAGACGCAGCAGCGCAACTGGATCGGCCGCTCCACCGGTACCGAGGTCACGTTCAAGACCAACACCGAGGACGATATCACCGTTTACACCACCCGTGTCGATACGCTCTTCGGCGTGACGTACACGGTCATCTCTCCCGAGCATCCGCTGCTCAAAAAGTGGAAGAGCATCATCAAGAACTGGGACGAGGTCGAGGCCTATCAGGCTGCCGCCGCCCGCAAGAGCGACTTTGAGCGCGGCGAGCTCAACAAGGACAAGACCGGCGTGCGCCTCGACGGCATCGAGGTCATCAACCCCGCGACCGGCAAGGTCGTGCCGATGTTCGTCTCGGACTACGTTTTGATGGGCTACGGCACCGGTATCGTCATGGGCGTTCCGGGCCACGACCAGCGCGACTGGGACTTCGCCAAGGCGTTCGGTATCCCCATCGTCGAGGTCGTCGAGGGCGGCGACATCACGAAGGAGGCCTTCACGCTCAAGGATGACACCGGCATCATGGTCAACTCCGGCTTCCTGAACGGCATGACCGTCAAGGAGGCCATCCCCGCGATGAAGAAGTATGCTGTCGAGCAGGGCTGGGGCCATGAAAAGGTCAACTATAAGCTGCGCGACTGGGTCTTCTCCCGTCAGCGTTACTGGGGCGAGCCCATCCCCCTCGTCAACTGCCCGAAGTGCGGCTGGGTGCCCGTGCCCGAAAAGGAGCTGCCGCTCGTCCTGCCGCAGGTGGACAGCTACGAGCTGACCGACGACGGCGAGAGCCCGCTCTCCAAGATGACCGACTGGGTCAACACCAAGTGCCCCAAGTGCGGCGGAGACGCCAAGCGCGAGACCGATACCATGCCCCAGTGGGCCGGCTCTTCGTGGTATTTCCTGCGCTATATGGACCCGCACAACGATCAGGCTCCCGTCTCTCACGAGGCCGAGAACTACTGGGGCCCTGTGGACTGGTACAACGGCGGCATGGAGCACACCACGCTGCACCTGCTCTACTCCCGCTTCTGGCATAAGTTCCTGTACGACATCGGCGTCGTGCACACGAAGGAGCCCTACGCAAAGCGCACGAGCCACGGCATGATCCTGGGCCAGAACCCGCACTACGTCGGCAACGTCTC
>CALAAN010000351.1 GCA_937884915.1 uncultured Oscillibacter sp. | reverse complement strand
TTTCTTGCGCCCATGGCGGTCTTCGTCTTGTCGAGCACCCAGAGGAGGCTGCCGCGCTTTTCCTTGGCGCGGATGGTCTCGGTCAGCTCGAGGTTGCGCCGCGCGGAGAGGTCCAGCTCCATGAAGCGGCCCTGCTCGTAGTACTCTAAATCCTTAATGTAGGAGAGGTCGGTCTTCTGCGTCTCGTGCAGATACGAGAGCAGCGCGCCCAGCGCGAGCGCCGCCGCTGGGTTGTTGCGCGGGAGGCTCGCAAACGCTTCCTCACCGAACTGCAAACGGATAGCCTTTTCGGCGGATTTGAGCTCAAAGCGGTTCTCGCCGCGCTCGACGGCACAGGAGAGCTTGTCGCGAAGGTACTCCACCAGCTCGCCGTTGTCATAGGCTCCCGCGCTCAGCACCGCCTCGGCGGGGGAGAAGCGCGAAAGCTCGTTATACAGATGCTCTGCGCGGTCGTCGCCCGAAAAGGCGGTCACGTGCGTGTGGCCGGTCGTCATGTCGCAGAACGCCGCGCCGGCGTTCTGTTCATCCAAAAAGATGCCGCAGAGGAAGTTGCCGCGCCGGTCGTCGAGACACGCGCTGTCGATGACCGTGCCGGGCGTAATGACGCGGATGATATCGCGCTTGACAAGGCCCTTGGCAAGCGCGGGGTCCTCGGTCTGCTCGCAGATGGCGACCTTGTAGCCCTTGGCGATCAGGCGCGCGATGTAGGCGTCGCTTGAATGGTAGGGGATGCCGCACATCGGCGTCTGATCCTCCGCCGCCTTGCCGCGGTCACGGGTCGTCAGCGTCAGATCGAGCTCGCGCGAGGCGAGCTGGGCATCCTCGTTGAACATCTCGTAGAAGTCGCCCAGGCGGAAAAAGAGGATCGAATCCTTATTCTGTTCCTTGATCTCCAAATACTGCTTCATCATCGGCGTGATCTCGGCCATGATTCGTCCTCGCTTTCTTTCTCTCTAAAATCTAATTTACACGGTAAAATCGGAGCCCGCGGGCATTTCGCCGAGGCGGTCGCCGAGCTTTGTCTTCAATCTCGCATAGGCTTCTTTTCCCGTGCAGTGGCCCGTGAAGTAGTGCGCGACTTTATCCTCGCGCAGCTTCTCGCCGACGGCGTCGACCAGCTCGTCCGGTTCGCTCCTGCCGAGCGAGGGGTTATAGAGGTGGAAACCCGCGAATACCGCGTCGGGCGCTCTGCCGAGCACGTCCTCGGCGCTTTTCAGAATATTCACGATGCCGCAGTGCGCGCAGCCCGCGAACAGCGCCGTTTTGCCGTTTTCGGTGACCAATAGATCCTGCTCGTGGCGGAACGTGTCGCGCGGATAGTCTCCGCCGACTTTCTCGCGCAGCGTGTCGTTCGCGCCACTCCACAGCTCGCGGCCCGAAACGGCGGAGAAGACCGTCAGCTCGTCGTCGAGCTTCTGCACGCCGTCGCAGAGGACGAAGCGGTCTTCAAAATTTTTGAGCACCGCGTCCATGCCGATATACGCGCACTTTTGCGGCGTGACGACGTAATACTGCCCCCAGACGGCTTTCTGCATGTAGACCTTCGCGTGATCGTTGAGCTTCAAGAACGCTTCGAGTCCGCCGCAGTGGTCGTTGTGCGCGTGGGACAAAAAGGCGATGTCGACCTGCGTTAAGTCGACGCCGAGCACCTTCGCGTTGTCGATAAACTGCGCGTCGGGGCCCATGTCGAAAAGAATTTTGTGCTTGTCGGTCTCAATATACATTGACAACCCGTGCGCGCAGGCAATATTTTCTTTACACGTGTTGTTTTCCATCAAAATGACGACTTTCATCGAAAAGCCCCCTTTTTCTTATTCCTCTACCGCTTCGCCGTAGAGCGCCCAGGTGTTGCTGTCGGTGATCTTCGCTTTGGCAAACGTGCCGATGAGACTCTTGTCGCCCTTCATGCGCACGAGGCGGTTGCCCTCTGTGCGCGCGGCGAGAGGGAAGGCCTCGTCGTCGCTCTCGCCGTCGACAAGCACCTTGACCGTCCTGCCGATGTAGGCCGCATGCTTTTTCGCGCTGATGGCGTTCTGCGCGTCGACTAATCTTTCAAACCAGACCTGCTTTTCCTCGCGCGAGACGGGATCGTCCATCTTCGCCGCCGGCGTACCCGGGCGCGGGGAGAAGATAAAGGTAAAGAGCGCGTCGAACTGCGTTTTATTCACAAGGTCGACGGTCTGCATCGCCTCGTCCTCCTGCTCGCCTGGGAAGCCGATGATGACGTCGCTCGTCAGCACCATGTCCGGCATGACACTTCGCGCGTAGGCGATCATTTCCTCGTACTTTTCGCGCGTGTAGGGGCGGTTCATCGCCTTTAAGACGCGGTTGCAGCCGGACTGAACGGGGAGGTGGAGCTGCTTTGCAACATGCTCGCACTTCGCCATCGTGTCGAAGAGCTTGTTCGTCGCGTCCTTCGGCTGGCTGGACATAAAGCGCAGCCAGTAGTCGCCCGGGATCTCGTTGATGGCGGCGAGCAGGTCGGCAAAGTCGTACTCAGTATCCAAATCTTTGCCGTAGCTGTTCACGTTCTGGCCAAGGATGGTGATCTCCTTATAGCCCTCGGCGATCAGGCCGCGGCACTCTTCGATGATCTTCTCCGGCTCGCGGCTGCGCTCGCGGCCGCGGACGTAGGGCACGATGCAGTACGAGCAGAAGTTGTTGCATCCGTACATGATGCTGACCCATGCGCGCACGCCGCCCTCGCGCACGATGGGAAGGTCCTCGGCGATGCGGCCGTGCTCGTTCTCAATGGAGAAGACACGCTTATTCTTGGTATACACCTCGTGTAAAAGCTCGGGGAGCCGCCATTCGGCCTGCGGGCCAAGCACAAGGTCGACGTGGTGGTAGGAATGCTTCACCTTGTCGGCCACGACCTTCTGCTGCGCCATGCAGCCGCAGAGGCAGATGATCTGGTCAGGCTTGGCGGCCTTCGTATGGCTGAGACGGCCCAAGTGGCCGTAAACGCGCTTTTCCGCGTGCTCGCGGATGGCGCAGGTGTTGAGCAGGATGACGTCGGCCTGATTTTCGTCGCGCGTAAGCTCGTAGCCCATCTCGCGCAGCATGCCCATGAGCACCTCGCCGTCGGCCACGTTCTGCTGGCAGCCGAACGTGTCGACCAGCGCAAGCGGCGTGCGGGTGCGGCGGTCGTTCATCTCGCGCATCTTGCGCGTAAATTCCTTCTGACGTGCGAGCTCCTGCTCGCTGACGATGACTTCTTTGCGTTCCAAGGGAT
>CALAAN010000350.1 GCA_937884915.1 uncultured Oscillibacter sp. | reverse complement strand
AAGCGCCCGACTGCCAATGTCGGGGGTCGAGGGGGCCTCCCCTCGTCCTTCTCTGGGGGATTTAAAGGGGGTATTCTCTTCGAGAAGAGAATACCCCCTTTGCCCCACGTCCCCACGGCAGGTGGGGACCCCCACACAGCGCCCGCGGCGCTGCAAAACTCACGCACCTCTGTTAGGTGCGAAAAAAGGAGCATTCTATGGAACATGCAATGAAGGTCATTGCCAGAATTCACTCTGACTTTCCGGAAAAATTTGGCATCCCGCGCCAGAGCGGGCTTGTCCCCGAGCTGCGGGCGAAGATCGTCTTCGAACCGGAGTACCGAAACGCCGACGCACTGCGCGGTATTGAGGGCTTCTCTCACATCTGGCTCATCTGGCAGTTTTCCGCCGCCGTGCGCGGCACGTGGTCGCCGACGGTGCGCCCGCCGCGCCTTGGCGGCAACGAGCGCGTGGGCGTTTTTGCGACGCGCTCACCGTTTCGCCCGAACGCCATCGGACTTTCCTGCGTGAAGCTCGAAAGCGTGCAGCGCGAGGATGGTCTCGGCGACGTTTTGATCGTCTCGGGCGCGGATCTGATGGACGGCACGCCGATCTATGACGTCAAGCCCTACCTTCCTTACGCCGACGCGCATCCCGAGGCACTGGGCGGCTTTGCCCCGTCGCCGAAGGAGACGATCGAGGTCTCCTGCCCGCCGGAGCTCCTGCAAAAGCTGCCGGAGGGGCAGCGCGAGGCGCTGCTCGGCGTGCTCGCGCAGGACCCGCGCCCACAGTACCAGAACGACCCCAAGCGCGTGTACGGCATGAGCTTTGGCGGCTGGAACGTTAAGTTCCGCGTAAAGGACGGCGTACTGACTGTTTTATCTTTAGCGGAAACTGAACATCAATAAAAACGCTGTTAAGGGAAAAACTCTTCGCGTTAAGCCAATGCTAAGAGGGCTTCCAAACGGTTGATATGCAAATTCTGCGCGCTATAATAGCGCCAGAATACATAAAAGGAGCGTATCCGCCGATGGAAGTATCCAGCGCATTTGTTGTCATCATGGGTATGGGCGTCACGTTTGTGGGCCTGACCTGCATTATCTTCTTAACGATGCTGATGGGCAAGATTTTATCCAGACCCGAGGCTCCGAAGCCTGCCGCAGCAGCTGCCGCGCCGGCAGCGCCCGCCGTTCCCACTGACGGTCTGACCGATGAGGTCAAGGTCGCCATCATGGCGGCGATTGCACAGCAGCCCGGCTTCAATATGGCGAATGTGACGAACGTCAGCATCCGCAAGATTTAATTTTGAATTCCACTTCTTCCTTTATCAGCGAAAGGGACGGCATTGTGCCGTCCTTTTTGCTACCGAAAAAATTGCTTCGATTTAGCACAAAATTAGCAGGCCGTATGCTATAATGGGGATAAGAAAACAGGCGGAGGCATTCTCCGCGCCAACGATCAAGCGAGAGAGGGCGGCGACATGGCAAAAATCCCCGAAAAAATGCGTTGGATCTACGACCTTTTGCTGACGGCGGCGATCCTGGGTACGGCAACGGTGCTCTGCACGCTGCTGCGAAGGATCGACACCGGCAGCGGCTACGTAAACCTCATCTTCGTGCTGGCGGTCGCAACCATCTCGCGCTGGACGGAGGGCTATTTCTGGGGGATATTCAGTGCGGTCTCCGGCGTGTTGTTCGTCAACTATGTGTTTACATATCCCTACTGGGAGTTCAACTTTACGATCACCGGCTACCCGCTCACCTTCCTTGCAATGCTGACGGTCTCGATGATGATCAGCGCGATGAACACGCAGATCAAAAAGCAGGAAAAGCTGCGCATCGAGACGGAGAAGGAAGCCGTGCGCGCCAATCTCCTGCGCGCGATGTCGCACGACATCCGCACGCCGCTGACGAGCATCGTCGGCAACACCGCCGCGATCCTTGAAAACGAGGATTCCTTTTCTCCCGAGCAGAAGCGCCGCCTTTTAGAGGATGTAAACGAGGATGCGCAGTGGCTCATCCGCATGGTCGAAAATCTTTTGTCCATCACGCGCATGAGCGGCGGGCAGGCAAAGATCGAAAAGGACTGCGAGGCGGCCGAGGAGATCGTCGGCGTCTCGGTCAGCAAGTTCACCAAGCGCTTCCCCGCGATCCATGTCTCGATCGAGGTGCCGGACGAGGTGCTGATGGTGCCGATGGACGCGACGCTGATCCGTCAGGTCATCATGAACCTGCTGGAAAATGCCGCGATCCATGGCGGAAACGTCACGCAGATCCGAGTCTGCCTCTCGCGAGAGGGGACGAACGCCTGCTTTTCCATCAGCGACAACGGCGTCGGTATCCCGAAGGAGAAGCTCTCGACGATCTTTAACGGCGGGCTTTCCGGCGTGTCGCACAACAACTTTGATATGAAGAAAAACATGGGCATCGGCCTTTCTGTGTGCTATACCATCGTCAAGGCGCACGGCGGCACGATGACCGCAGAAAATTTGGATTCGGGCGGAGCATGCTTCCGCTTCTATCTGCCGCTGGAGGAGGGCATCAACAGTGAAATTGAAGGATAAAGTGCTCGTGGTAGAAGACGAGCAGAACATCAGCAACTTTATTTCGACGGTTCTCACCGCGAACGACTTCGACGTGCTGGTGGCGCAGACGGGCGCCGAGGCGGTCTCAATGATCACCTCGCATTGCCCCGACCTTATCATCCTCGACCTGGGGCTTCCTGACATGGATGGGATGAACATCCTCAAGGAGGTCCGCTCGTGGTCGAATCTGCCGATCATCGTCGTTTCAGCGCGCACGCACGAGCATGACAAGGTCATGGCGCTCGACCTCGGCGCGGACGACTACATCGAAAAGCCGTTCGGCACAAGCGAGCTGCTCGCGCGCATCCGCACGGCCATCCGTCACACGCGCACGCCGCTCGACAACAACGAGATCGCGCAGTCGGGCAAGTTCACCGTCAAGGACCTGACCATCGACTACGACAAGCACCACGTGCTCATCGGCGATCAGGATGTGCACCTGACGCTCAACGAGTTCAAGATCGTGGCGCTGCTCGGCAAGTACGCCGGCAAGGTGCTGACGTATGACTATCTCATCAAGCAGATCTGGGGGCCGAAGGCCAAGGCCGACAACCAGATTCTGCGCGTGAACATGGCGAACATCCGCCGCAAGATCGAGAAGAATCCCGCCTCGCCCGAGTACATCTTCACCGAGATCGGCGTGGGTTACCGGATGCTCGAAAACGAAGCATGATGATAGAGCTGTTCGCGGCTTTATGATACCAGGGCGCGTGCGCGCCCCACACGATCACGCAGACGGCTCCTGCCATTGGGGATGGCAGGGGTCATCTGCGCAATTTGCACTTTTATGAAAAAGACGTCTGACTGAGACAACAAGAGCTTCAGTCAGGCGTCTTCCTTTTTTGCGCGTTTTCATGCAGTAAAGTCTTCGTGTTTGCTTATAAACATGCTGTTTTGAGATGCGGCGGATTTTTGGCTATCATAGTTATGCTAACTTTTATGTATATTTTTGCCAAATTGCCATCCGTTTTATTTCACCTATTTATTCAGCGAAACAATCTTGATGTGAATTGTTATTCTCGCTATTGACATTTGGCGAACATAAATATACAATCAACGTCACAGTCAGTCCTATGAAGGAGGCAGCCGCAGTACATGAACATCTGGGAAATTGCAACGAATTATTATCAATACTTCCTGCGAGGGACGCGAACGACCATCCTCATCTCGCTGCTCACCGTGTTCTGCGGCTCGATCCTCGGCTGCCTCATCGCGCTGATGCGTTTATCGAAGGCAAAGGCGCTGCAAAAGTTCGCCAGCATCTATATCACCATCATCCGCGGTACGCCGATGCTCGTACAGCTCTACATCGTCTACTATCAGCTCGACTTTATCAGCTATCCGTCCGGTAGTTTGTTCGACGTCGATCTGGAACGGGCGCTGCCGTGTATCATCGCGCTTTCGATCAACTCCTCCGCTTACGTCGCCGAGATCATCCGTGCGGGCATTCAGGCGGTGGACAAGGGCCAGATGGAGGGCGCACGCTCGTGCGGCATGACGAATGCGCAGGCCATGCGATACGTGGTGATGCCGCAGGCGGTCAAAAATATTCTCCCTGCCATCGGCAACGAATTCGTCACGATGGTCAAGGAGACCTCGATCATCCAGTACCTCGGCATCGGCGACCTGATGTACAACAACGGCATCGTGGTCACCTCTACTTATAACCCGCTTCCTTGCTACTACATCTCCGCCATCATCTATCTGGCGCTGAACATCATCCTCGGCAAGGGCCTGAACATCTTTGAAGGGAGGCTGAGAAAGAGTGAACGGTAACGTATTGTTCGAGATCAAGGACTTGCAGAAAAAGTTCGGCAGCCTGACCGTCTTCGACGGACTGAACGAAACCATCTGCAAGGGCGACGTGGTCGTCATCATTGGTCTCTCGGGCGGCGGCAAGTCCACCTTTATCCGATGCCTGAACCTCTTGGAGCAGCCCACCGCCGGCAAAATTTACTTTGAGGGCGAGGACATCACGGCCAAGGGCTTTGATGTGAACAAGCACCGACAGAAGGTCGGCATGGTGTTTCAGCAGTTCAACCTCTTCAATAACCTGACGGTTCTTGAAAACATCACGATCTCGCTCACGAAGGTCAAAAAGCAGTCCGAAGAGGCAAGCAAGGAAAAGGCCCTCAAGCTCTTAAAGCGCGTGGGGCTTGAGGACAAGGCAAACGCCTATCCCTCCCAGCTCTCCGGCGGGCAGAAGCAGCGCATCGCCATCGTGCGGGCGCTGGCGATGGAGCCCGACGTGCTGCTCTTCGACGAACCGACCTCCGCACTCGACCCCGAGATGGTCGGCGAGGTATTGCAGGTCATCTCCGATCTTGCCCGCGACGGCATCACGATGGTCGTCGTCACGCACGAGATGGGCTTTGCCCGAAAGGTCGGCACGCGCGTGCTCTTCATGGACGGCGGACAGATCGCCGAGCAGGGCACGCCCGAGGAGATCTTCGAGCACCCGCAGAACGCGCGAACCAAAGAGTTCTTGTCCAAAGTCATCAACGTCATTTGACAAAACAAAATTATAAAATTTACGATATTATTGGAGGAAATTAGTGTGAAAGTGAGTACCGGACCAGCACAGAGGAAAAAGGGCGCACAAAAGCGTCCCTGCAAACAGACCGTTTTGCAAGGTCAAAGCGTATTCACTCAGAGCTAAGCAACAGATAATCCCTGCTTTTCAAGGAAGCGTGTAGCCTGCTTAATGGCTTTGGCGAGTTGCTGCTCTTTCAAATGTTCTGGCATATCGACTTTGTAGAGATCCACAGGATTCCACACTTCGCCGGTACAGAACATGGAATAAACGGCAGTCAGAATCATTCTGGCAATGGCGATAATTGCCCGTTTCTTGCCTCTGCGCTTGGCAATTCGCTCATATTTCAGCTTGTAGTAAGGATGATCGTTGTCCTTTACCGCAGCGTGAGCGACTTGTACCAAAGCGGGCTTCAGGTATACACCGGCACGGGAGATCCGCACGGATTTCTTTTTCCCAGCAGATTCATTGTTGCCGGGCGTCAAGCCAGCCCAACAGCAAAGCCGTTTTGAGGAGCCAAACTGGCTCATATCCGTGCCGATTTCAGAGATGATGGTAATTGCAGACCTG
>CALAAN010000349.1 GCA_937884915.1 uncultured Oscillibacter sp. | reverse complement strand
TGGCGCGCGCGGGCGGCGTCTTGTTGAGGCCCTCCCACCAGACGGTGTTGTCGCTCAGATCGAGCGCGACATTCGTGAAGATCGTGTCCTTATGCGTGGAAATGAGCGCATTGGGGTTCGACTTCATGGATGTGCCCGGCGCGACGCCGAAAAATCCGTTTTCGGGGTTCACGGCCCAAAGCCGGCCATCCTTGCCGACGCGCAGCCACGCAATATCGTCGCCCACGCACCAGACGCGCCAGCCCCAGCGCTGCAGTCCCTCGGGCGGGATGAGCATGGCGAGGTTCGTCTTGCCGCAGGCGGAGGGGAAGGCGGCGGAGATGTACTTGATCTCGCCGCGCGGGTTCTGGATGCCGAGGATCAGCATGTGCTCGGCCATCCAGCCTTCCTGACGGCCGAGGTTCGAGGCGATGCGAAGTGCGAAGCACTTCTTGCCCTGCAAGACATTTCCGCCGTAGTTCGAGTTCATCGAAATGATCGTGTTGTCCTGCGGGAAGTGAACAATGTACTTGTTGTCCTTATCGAGGTTGCACTGGCAGTGCAGGCCCTTGATAAAACCCTCATCGTCACCGAGCGCGTCGCACACAGCCTTGCCGATGCGGGTCATGATGTGCATGTTGAGCACGACGTAAATGGAGTCGGTCAGTTCAAAGCCGTATTTGGCGAACGGCGAGCCGATGATGGACATGGAGTACGGGATGATGTACATGGTGCGGCCCTTGTAGGCGCCGTCGGCCAGCGCGTACATCTTTTCGTACATTTCCTTAGGCTCTACCCAGTGGTTCGTGGGGCCTGCATCCTCTTCTTTTTCACAGCAGATGAACGTGCGGTCCTCCACGCGCGCCACGTCGTCGGGGTCGGTGCGGTGCAGATAGCATCCCGGCAGCTTATCCGGGTTGAGCTTGATGAGGATGCCCTCCTTCACGGCCTGCTCGCGCAGTTCGTCCAGCTGCTCCTCTTCCCCCGTGATCCAGACAATCTTGTCCGGCTTGGTGATGGCCGTCATTTCGTCGATCCACGACAAAACGGCCTTGTTGTTCGTCAAATTCGTCATTTGTTCTTTCCCTCGTAGCATGTCACGGTGTAATGAAGAAGAAAAATTTTGCACCGCGTCTTGTGTGGTGTGCTGTGCCGCTTTGGGGCGGCAGGGAGCTAACCGATGCACAGGAAAAATGGCTGCTATTGAGTTTGACTCCTTTCTGCCGAAAATTGTAGCAGAACGTCTTATCAATAGCAACCATATGGCTTATCAATTTTTTGAATAGATGGCGCTGTGTTATCACGTTAACGCATGAATTGCCTTCGCCAGCGCGGCGAATTCGCTGAGGCCCAGCTTTTCGCCGCGGATGTTGGCCTCTAAGCCGCAGGACGTGACCGCCTGCGTGACCTGCTCTTTTGTGAGCTGACTGCCGAACGCCGTCATCAGGCTGTTGACAAGCGTCTTGCGCCGCAAGGCAAACGCGGCGTACACCACGCGGAAGAAGAACTTCTCGTCCTCCACCTCGACCGGAGGCTCCCTGCGCACGACGGCGCGCAGCACGGCGGACGTGACCTTCGGCTGCGGCTCGAAGCACTCGCGCGGCACGGCGAACAACAGCTCCGGCTCGGTGTAATACTGCATGAAGACGGAGAACGCACCGTAGGCGCTCGTGCCCGGCGCGGCGCAGAGGCGCTCGGCGACCTCCTTCTGCACCAGCACCGTAATGCTCTCAAAGCACTTCGATTCGATGAGCGCGGTGATGGCGGGCGTCGTGATGTTATAGGGCAGGTTCGCGCATACGATGGGTGTAAGGCCCGAGAATTTCTCATGCACGAGCGTGGGGATGTCGGTCTTTAAGATATCGGCGGACACGACCTCGAAATTGTCGAACCGCGCCATGGTCTCGTCCAAGATCGGCAGCAGCGTCTTGTCGAGCTCCACCGCAACGACCTTCCCCGCGCGCTCGCAGAGCTCGTGGCTCAGCGCGCCGATGCCGGGGCCGATCTCGAGCACGCCGTTTTGCTCGCTCGCGCGCGAGCTCTTGGCGATCTCATAGGGGATGGCGGGGGCGATCAAAAAGTTCTGCCCCATGGATTTGGAAAAATGAAAACCGTGGCGCTTTAAGAGCGCCTCGATGGCAGATTTGTCATTGCGTTCCATAGCGTGGTTCCTTTCTGCGCGCTGGGCGCAAAAAAATTGTAAAATGATTCTACCATATTTTGTGCAAAAGAGTAGTAAAAATTTTCTTCGTGTGATAAAATGCAGAAATCTCAGGAAAAGAGGGATGTTCTCATGGAGCTCACACCGCAAATTCTGATCGTTGTTCTGCCGCTCATCTTTCTTGGCGGCTTTGTCGACTCCGTCGCCGGCGGCGGCGGACTCATCACCCTGCCCGCTTACCTGATGGCCGGCATTCCCGCGCATCTTGCAATGGGGACGAACAAGGTCGTCAACGGCACCGGCACGGCGCTCGCCTCGTTCAAATACTTCCGCGGCGGCAAGGTTCTGCTGCGCCCCGCCGTCGTCTCGGGGATCGGCGCGCTCATCGGCGCAGCCATCGGCACAAAGATTGCCCTGCTCATCAACGAGGACATTCTGAAGATCATGATGCTCGTTGCTCTGCCCTGCGCGGCGATCCTGCTGATGCTCAAAAAGGACTTCGGCAAGGAAAGCGACGCGCCCGCGCGTGAGTACACGCCGCGGCAGGAGCTGACGCGCGCCGCACTCATCGGTCTGGGTCTTGGCTGCTACGACGGGCTCATCGGCCCGGGCACGGGCACGTTTATGATCATGGCGTTCACGATGGCGCTCTCGATGGACCTCCTCACGGCGTCGGGCTGCGCAAAAATCGCAAATCTCTGCTCCAACGTCGCCTCGGCGGTGCTGTTCATCATCAGCGGCAAGGTCTGGTGGATGCTGGCGCTCCCCGCGGCGGCCTGCAATATGCTCGGTGCCTACTGCGGCGCGCACTACGCCATGAAGGGCGGCAGCAAGCGCGTGCGCGGCATGATCTTTGTCGTTCTCGGGCTTCTGTTCATCAAGATGGGCTACGAGCTGCTGTTCTGAAAAGACGAAATCTATATAAAAAGCGGACAGTCAAATGCTGTCCGCTTTTTTCAGTTTTTCAGGCTGTGCAGCGGTGCGGGAATTCTGCCGCCGCGCGCAATGAACTCCGCGCTCGAATAGGGATGAACCGTCTGCACCGGCGCTGAGCCGAGCAGTCCGCCGAACTCCACCGTGTCGCCCACCTTGCAGCCGGGCGCGGGGATGACGCGCACCGCAGTCGTCTTCGTGTTGATCATGCCGATGGCCGCCTCATCGGCGATGATGGCAGCGATGGTCTCTGCGCTCGTGTCGCCCGGAAGCGCGATCATGTCAAGCCCCACGGAGCACACGCAGGTCATCGCCTCCAGCTTGTCGAGCGTCAGCGCGCCGGAGGACGCCGCAGCGATCATGCCCTCGT
>CALAAN010000348.1 GCA_937884915.1 uncultured Oscillibacter sp. | reverse complement strand
CACTGACGTTGCCGGTGAGTCTTCACCAGCTTCTTGTCTCCAAGCTCATCGTTTCCGCTGTGTGGTACGCCGCGGCGTTCATCGTGGGACTTCTTTCGCTGCTAATCGCCGTCTCCGGCTGGAGCACTTTCCAGTATGTCCCCGATCTTTTCAGTGATGTTTTCACAGCGTTCTTCGGAATGGAGCCCACGCTGCGCGGTCACGCGCTGCTGATCGTCTTTGAGCTTTTCTGCAACTTCGTCTTTGCCGTTTCTGCCGCCGAGCTCGTGGTCTACGCCGCCTATTCCATCGGCTACAGCTTCAACAAGCACAAGGAGCTTTGGACGGTCATCCTGATCCTTGTGTTCTTCGAGCTTGCGCAGTTCACCGCCATCGCCATGATTGGCCTGTTCATCCAAACTTTCCCTGATACATGGATTTCACTGGACGCCAGCAACGTGCCCACAGGCATCGAGCTGCTGCTCCTCTGGGGCATGCTCGGCGAGCTGCTCTTCTGCGCGATCGGCTACGCCGTGACGTGGTATTTCACGACGAAAAAACTGAATCTTGAGTAACGCGTTTTCGAAAAAGCAGCCGCGAAAGGCCTCCGCTTTTCCGGCTGCTTTTTTGCACCCTTTTTTCGGCAGAATTTTCCGAAAAGCAAAAATTATGTCAACCGTCAACATCCAACTCATTTGTTTGAAAGGAGTCACCTCATGCAAATTCTGACTGTTACCGGTCTTCAAAAGACCTACACGACGCGCTTTGGCGGCAGCAAGGTCCAGGCGCTCAAAAATGTCAACTTCACCGTCGAGTCCGGCGAGTATGTCGCCATCATGGGTGAAAGCGGCAGCGGCAAAACGACGCTTCTCAACATTCTCGCCGCGCTCGACAAGCCGACCGGCGGCACGGTGCTGCTCGGCGGCAAAAACCTCTCTGCGATTCCCGAGGAGACCGCCGCGGCCTTCCGCCGCGACAATCTGGGCTTCGTGTTCCAGGACTTCAGCCTGCTCGACACGTTCTCGCTCGAGGACAACATCTGCCTGCCTCTCGTGCTCGCGGGCAAGTCGCGCACGGAGATGCGCGACCGGCTCTCGCCGCTCGCCTGCGACCTCGGCATCGAGACGCTGCTCAAAAAGTACCCCTACGAGGTCTCCGGCGGGCAGAAGCAGCGCGCCGCCGTCGCCCGCGCGCTCATCACCCGCCCACAGATCTTGCTCGCCGACGAGCCGACCGGTGCGCTCGACTCCCGCTCGACCGACGAGCTCTTGAAGCTCTTCGGCGAGATCAACGCCTCGGGCCAGACCATCGTGATGGTCACGCACTCTGTGCGCGCGGCGAGCCGCGCCTCGCGCGTGCTGTTCCTGCGCGACGGCGAGGTCTCGCTCGAGCTAAAGCGCGGCAAGGACACCGACGCTCAGTTCTATCAGCGCATCACCGACGCGCTCACGCAGCAGCAGGCGGGAGGCGAGTGCGCATGAAGCCCACCTTTTACCCCCGCCTTGCGTGGATGGGGATCAAAAAGAACGCAAGGCTTTATCTTCCCTACCTTCTCTCCTGCGCGTTCATGGCGGCGGTGCTGTATGTCATCAGCGCCCTTGCCGCAACGCCGTCGCTCTATGTGGTCAACGGCAAGGTCAACGGCTCCGGTACGTCTGCCGTTGCGATGACGATGAACCTCGGTTCGTTCGTCATCTCAGTGTTCATCGCGCTGTTTCTCTTCTACACAAACAGCTTTCTCCTGCGCCGCCGCAAGAAGGAATTCGGCCTTTACAGCGTGCTCGGCATGGACCGCGGCGCGCTCAGCGCCATTCTCTTCTGGGAAACGCTTCTGGCCGCGGCGTTCACGCTCATCGCGGGCCTCGGCTTCGGCCTGCTGCTCTCCTATGTCTCGCAGTCCGCGCTGCTGCGGCTTTTATCTCTCCCCGCCGCGGCGTTCACCGTGAGTTTTGATGCCATCAAGCAGTGCGCCATCACGTTTGTCGCCATCTTCGCGCTGCTCTATGTGCGCGGCGTGCTGTCGCTGCGTCATGCGCAGGGCGCGGCGCTTTTGAAGAGCGAAAACGTCGGTGAAAAGCCGCCGAAATCGCAGTGGCTGCTTGTCCTCCCCGGCCTTGCGCTGCTGCTCGGCGCATACTACATCGCCGCGACCATCAAGGACCCCGTACAGGCGATGCTGCTCTTCTTTCTCGCGGTCATCATGGTGATCCTGGCGACGTATCTTCTCTTCATCTCCGGCAGCGTGACGCTCTGCAAAACGCTCCAGAAGGATGAAAAATTCTACTACCAAAAGCGCAACTTCGTCTCCCTCTCGTCGCTCACCTACCGCATGAAGCGCAACGGCGCGGGCCTCGCCTCCATCTGCATCCTCTCGACGATGGTGCTCGTGATGGTAGCCTCGACGGCAAGCCTGTATTTTGGCGCGGAGGACGCTATCAACACGCTTGCCATCCAGAACCACTGGCATCCCACGGCCATGGAGGACGTTCGCGCGGAATTCTTCTCGCTCTACGGGAGCCTCTTCTTCCTCGGCATTTTACTCAGCGTGCTGTTTCTGTTCGCAACGCTCCTGATGCTCTACTACAAGCAGGTCGTCGAGGGGTATGAGGACGCCTCGCGCTTTGCCATCATGCAGCGCGTGGGCATGACGAAGCGCGACATCCGCGAGAGCGTGAACGCGCAGATGCTGCTCATCTTCCTGCTGCCGCTCGCCGCGGCGGCGCTGCACCTCGCCTTTGCCCAGCCGATGGTCTGGCAGATCCTGCAGCTGTTCGGCATCCAGAACCTGACGCTGTTTCTCGGCGTGACCGGCGCTGCGCTGCTTCTCTTCGCGCTGCTCTACTGCGCGATGTACCGTTTGACGTCGAACGCGTATTTCCGCATCGTCAGCACCGGCGGCGCCGCGGCGTAACGCGCTTTGATATACAAAAGGCAGGAACGGAACAAAAGTTCCGTCCCTGCCTTACTATTTCTTTTTTACACCAGCAGGCCGTATTTTTCGATCAGCGGCGCGAGGGCGTCTTCGGTGAGATTCCCCTCGTACAGCGCTCTGCCCTGATAGGCGCGCAAGCCCGCTTCCAAAAGCTCCGCGTCGTCGCAGACGAGGCACAGCGGTTTTCTGACCATGTACTGATAATCCGCCAGCGCGTCGACGTCCGCCCACGATTCGAGTCTCAGCGCAACCATCGGCCATTCGTCGTCCATCGCGTCGGTGAGCTTGTCCTCCAAATCGCCGTCCGCCGCCAGCACCGCACCGTGCGCCGCGTCGGCAGGCAGGAAGAAGGCCTCCTTCTCCGTCGCCGCAGGAAGAAGGTCAAGGCATTCGGGCGTGGGGCGGACATATTTTGCATCCTTAAGCGCCGCTTTCAACGCGGCGATGTGCTCCTCCGTTGTGCCGCAGCAGCCGCCAAAGAGGGCCACGCCTGCCTTGAGCATCTCGGGCACCAGCGCGACGAATTCTTCCGGCGGGCAGTTGTAGACGGTCTTGCCGTCCACGATCTCCGGCATGCCGGCGTTGGGCTTGGCAATGAGCGGCACGCGCGCGTACCTGTGCAGGCGCTGGAGCTGCGGCAGCATTTGCTCGGGTCCCGCCGAGCAGTTCAGGCCGAACGCGCTCACGCCCATGCCCTGCATGACCGTCAACGCCGCGACCACGTCCGTACCGGAGAGGATCTTGCCGCTCTCGTCGCAGGTAAAGGAGACGAGGATTGGCTTTTTGCTCATGCTGCGCACGGCCAGCACCGCCGCGCGCGCGTCGGTCAGCGTCATCATCGTCTCGATGACGTAGAGGTCAACGCCCGCCTGCTCAAGTCCCGCCGCCTGCTCCGTGTAAATGTCGACGAGCTCTTCAAACGACGCGTCGCCAAGGGGAGCTAAAAAGCGGCCCGTGGGCGCGATATCGCCCGCGACCCAGGCCTTGCCGTCCGCCGCCTGTTTGGACAGCTCCACGAGCGCCTTATTCATCTCCTCCGTGCGGTTGAAGATGCCGCGCTCTTCGAGCTTCTGGCGGTTGCCGCCGAATGTCGGCGCATAGAGCACGTTCGAGCCGCTCGCCACGTAATTGCGCTGCACCTCAAGGATGCTCTCGGGATGCTCGAGCACCCACTGCTCGGCACTCATGTCGCCGGTGAAGCCGCGCTTTTGGAGTTCGGTGCCGGTCGCGCCGTCCAAAATCACGGGAAACTGCATTTCCATAGGGTTTTCCTCCATTAAAAATTCCTGTTCGGAACGATTCTCAAAAGGTCAAATTATCGGTGAACGCACGGGAAAAGTCATCGCGTCCGGAAAGCTCGAGATAGCGGCACTTTTCGGGAATTTCTGCGAGCTTTCGCCAGTTTTCCTCGTCGAGCGCCAGCATCGAAGCGCCCGCGAGCGCCGTGTTGCCGAGCGGCCTGATTTTATCAAGGCATGCGCGCGGCAGCATGCCGATGCGCACCGCGCTTTCAGGCGAGAGATAGTTGCCAA
>CALAAN010000347.1 GCA_937884915.1 uncultured Oscillibacter sp. | reverse complement strand
TCGTGATTTATTCACCCTGCGCGACGCTGCCCAGCGCGTCGACGATATCCTGGATGCGCACGGGCTTTGCGATGTAGCCGTTCATGCCGGCCTCGCGGCAGCGCTGGCGGTCGGTGGCAAACGTGTTGGCCGTCATGGCGAAGATGGGAAGATCCTTGTCGCTGCGATCATGGGCGCGGATGCGCTCAGCTGCGGCGACGCCGTCTAAAACCGGCATCTGCATGTCCATGAAGATGGCGAAGTATTCGTGCTCGGCGGAGCTTTCGTAGCGCCGGACGCCTGCCTCGCCGTTTTCCGCCCAGTCGACGGAAAGGCCGATGCTTTGCAGCAGCTCGATGGCGATCTCGGCGTTGAGGGAGTTGTCCTCGACCAGAAGCACCTTTTTTCCACTGTAGCAGTCCGCGGACAGCTCGGCAGCGGCGGGATGCAGCAGGCTTTCGCGCTGCTCGTCCGACGCATCGGGGAACGGGAACTCGACGGTGAAGGCGGAGCCCTTGCCGGGGGCGCTGTCGATCGTCAGCGTGCCGCCCATGCGGTCGGTAAAGCCCTTGACGACGGACATGCCGAGCCCCGTGCCCTGCACCTTGGAAACGCGGCTGTCCTCGGCGCGGGTATAGTCCTCGCAGATGTGCTGTACGAATTCCTCGCTCATGCCGATGCCGTCGTCGCGGCAGGTGAAGCGGTAGCGCTGCGCGGGAAGACAGGTGAGGCTGACGTCGATATGCCCGCCGGTTTCCGTATACTTGATGGCGTTGGAGATGATGTTGATGAGGATCTGCTTTAAGCGTCCCGCGTCGCCGAGCACCACGCGGTCCGTGCGGTCGCACTGCACCGTGAGATGCTGCTCCTTCTTTTCGGCGAGCGGCAGGAGCATGCCCACACTTTCACGCAGACAGTCGGACGGGGAGAAGGGCTCGTTCAAAAGCTCGACAGAGCCGTGCTCAAGCTGGTTGACATCTAAGATGGAGTTGATGAGCGTGAGCAGATAGTTGCCCTCGGTCGTGATGTTGCTCAGCGCGCTTTCGAGCCGTTCGTTGTCGTCCTTATATTTGCGCGCGATCTGCGTCATGCCGAGCACGACGTTCAGCGGCGTTCGGATGTCGTGGCTCATCTTGGAGAAGAAGTCCTGCTTGGCCTTTGTCGCCTCCTCGGCCTGTTCGAGCGCTGCGGCGAGCTCACCGGCGATCTTCTGCTGGCGGTTGCGGCTCTTGACCGACTGGGCGTAGAGCAGGAGCAGCAGGATCATCAAAAAGACGCCCGCACACAGAACGATCAGGAACATCGGGTGGTCGAACATAGACTGGATGAGCGTCGGCGTTGCGGTCTGCTCCAGATAGGTCTGCACGATCTCGGCGCTCATCGTGTTGGAGACGTCGGCAAGCGCCTTCGACCACAGACCGTAAAAACGATAGTCATCGCCGGCGTTGACACCCATCTTGAGCTCCAGCACCGCGCCGGGGACGATGTCGACACGCAGGCGGTTCTGCACGTCGTCGCGCGCGAGCTTCTGCGCCGTGTAGGACATGAGCAGCGCCGCGTCCGCCTTGCCGGTCAGAACGGCCTGCTCACATTCCTGCGGCGAAGCGAGAAAATCCACCTTGGCGGTCGGCCATACGGCAGACAGGATCTCCTGCACGGCGATATCATCGCTGTCGGTCACGAGCGTTTCGATCTTTTCCGAAGCGCCGCGACCGCGCAGGACCGACATCGTGGTTGTCGTATAGGGGTCGGTGATCTTGTATTTGACGTCGCCCTCATCCTCATAATAGCCGTTCATGTCCATCCAGATGTCCACGCTTCCGGACATGACGGCCATCTGATAGTCTTCGCTCGTCTCGACGGGCAAAATTTCGCAGCGCAGGCCGAGCTTTTCGGCGGTCGCCTTGAAAATGTCTGCGGCGATGCCATAGGCCTCGCCGTCTTCATACCAGGAGTAGGGGTTGGCGTTCGGGGCCATCACGGCCTGAATGACCGCGCCGCCCGCGCGCAGCTCGTCAAGCAGCGCCTGTTCGTCCGTGGTGTAGGTAAGGTCGTTTTCGATCGAGCCATAGTATTGGTTGTAGAGCTCCACGCGCCAGTTCGGCATCTCCGCATTCATGCGGTCAAACGCCGCGTCCAGCCGGTCGATGAGCGCCTGATCCTCCTTGCGCGCCATGATGTAGTAGTACGGCGTTTCGCCGAACTCCTCCACGGTCTTCTCGTCCTCGGGAATGCGAATGTAGCTGTTGACGAGCGCGTCGACCTCGTCGCTGATGAGAGCGTTCGTGAGCTCGGTCGGCGTTTCGTAGTAGACGATCTCGCAGTCGAAGCCTTTTTCCGCGACAAAGGCGAGGAACTGGCCGTTGTACGTGTGGCGGCGCAGAAGACCGATGCGGATGCCGTTGTACGTCGAATAATCGCCCGCGACGATCCTGGTGTTGCCGACCTTGACATTCATGCAGGTGGACGAGGTGATGGCGGGGGGCGTCGAAAAGGCAAACTCCGCCTCGCGCTCGGGCGTCTTTTTCGCGGCGGTGTAGAGATCGACCTCGCCGGTGCGCAGAAGGTCGACGCATTCACTCGCGCTCTTGTCGTAGCCGACGTAGGAGAAGGTGCATTGCAGATATTTGGAGAGGTTCTGCATCATCTCATACCCGTAGCCGGAGCACTTGCCGTTTTCATCCTGCATGTGGTAGCAGTCGAAGGCGTAGAACGCGACCTTGTAGTCCGGCGTCTCCGTCCGCGTGAGCGCGGCGGCATAGACCTGACCGATGGACAGGACGCCGAGCAGTATTCCCAAAATCATGGCAGATGCCTTTTTGAGCATGCTGCACCTATTCGATAAAAAGCCACTATAGATCGTTGCAGATCTATAGTGGCCCCATACTTGCTTTTCACACAACTGGCTGCCATTTTACAGGCCCTATAGCTTTGCGTCACAGCCTTTTGACTGCTTTGCCCGTATTCAATTCCATCGCGTCCTTCCTGCGGCAAACAAAAAGACAGTCAGCGATATCGTTGAGCGTCTTCCCAACGGATCCTATGTGCGGTTGATGATAGTGCTGCTTTCGGAAGTTAACGATGGATTCACGCGCCATTATAACGTGACAGCTCCGGCTTTTCAATAGGTTTTTGCGCGCTGCAGTGGAAAATTCTGCAAAAACGGGGGCGGGCGGAAGATAAATATACTGCCTGCCTGGAGCGCCGGAGGCAAAAAACCGCCATCAAAAGATGGCGGTTCGATTTAGACTCGGCGAGATGCGCAATTCAAACGATGGAGACCTTTTACGCTTCGGGCGTGGGGTCTACATATTCGGCGATGTCCTCTAACCGGCAATCGAGGATCTTGCAGAGCTGGCTCAGGGTAAAGGTGCTCACATTCCCGTTCTTGCGCAGCCGGTCCAGCTGGCCGGTGCTGATGCCATAGTCTTTGATGAGCTTGTATTGTGATATGCCCTGTTGTTTCATCGTTTCCCATAGCCTGTCAAATACGATCATAAGCCGCCCCTGACCTTTTAGTCTATGTATAGCTTATTTGGTTGCCCTTTACTTGACAATTGCCCGTATACGGGCTATATTTACGGTAGCATTTCCTGCGCTGCTGCGCCCGATCACAGGATGGAGACGAAGAGAGCAATGGATATTTTCGAAGATTTGAAAAGGACGATCGGCTGTGCGTATATCTCTGACATGGCGGTTGGGGAGACACGGAAACAGGCCCGCATCGCTGTGCGCGATATGGATGTGACCGCGTATCCGTTCAGCCAGCTTTCAGATCTGTACCGCTACCTGTACGCCGAAAAACGCACTTTTTCGAACTATGATGAGGCCATGACCGCATTTGGCTGCCGCAAAGATAAAATAGCCGAACACGGCGAAAAACATACATAGGTCGTTTTCGTTCGGTCGGGACCATGACCGCATATACGATTGCCTTCTTTTGAAGACTTTCCAGGGGCATAAAGAAAAAAGGCAGGACCCTTAGCAGCTAAGGGTCCTGCCTTTGATTCTGCTTGGCGCAGCAGGAGAGATTCGCTCGCGGCACTGCCGTGCCGCGACACGGAAAGCGGCGGAACGCTGCGGGTGGCAGAGAAAGTGAGCCGCTTTCGAGGAAGTGGCACGATCGACGGGGCTGAATAGCCATGGCAATCGTAACGCCACGACGGTGCAGGCGGGCACCGAACGCCCCACTGGGGCTTTTTTTCGCTTCGCTCATGCCTTGTTCGAATCTCTGATTACAAAAAGAACACCACCCTATTGGGTGGTGTTCTTTTTTGTCAGGTGGCTTCAATTCGGATATTTTTCTAAATCAATCTTTGATGATCGTATCAGTTATCCAACTCTGCCTCATGCTTGAGGACAGTGCCGGAGGCCGCGTCGATCTCGTAGTCATATTCCATATTGCCGGATTTGAACTCGATTTCGTAGACGAGCTTTCCGTCCTCATCATCCAGCTCAATGTCCAT
>CALAAN010000346.1 GCA_937884915.1 uncultured Oscillibacter sp. | reverse complement strand
GGAACGCGCGGCAGAACATGGCATTCATAGGACTTCTCCTCTTCCGAAAAATACAGACTCAGTATACCACAGAGAAGCGCGCAAAAAAAGGGCCGAGCGAATGCTCAGCCCTTCTGTATGCTCTTTTTATGGCTTACTCCTCGTCGTCCTCGGTCTCGATGATGCCGTAGCCGCCGTTGTTGCGGCGGTAAACGACGCAGATCGCGTCGAGCGCATCGTTGTTGCGGAAGACGAAGAAGCTGTGGCCCAGCAGATTCATCTGCAAAATGGCCTCCTCCACGCTCATGGGCTTGACGGTGAAGCGCTTGGTGCGCACGATGTCGAACGTGCCCTCCTCGTGGGCCTCGAACTCCTCGGGAAGCTCCGGCATCACGGCCTCGGCGCGCAGGTTCTTGGCAAGGCGGGTCTTGTTCTTGCGGATCTTGCGCTCGATCTGGGCCGTGGCCTCGTCGATCGCGCCGCGCATGTCGCCGTCCGGGTCCTCACATACCGCGCGGAACAGCGTGCCGTTAGCGCCGCGGAGCATGATCTCGGCGACACAGCGGTTTTTCTTCTCAACGGAGAAGGTGACAGAAGCCTCGGGTTCCTCCTTGAAAAACTTTTCGAGCTTGCCGACCTTTTTCTCGGCGTAGGCCTTAACGGAATCGTTCAGGGAGACTTTCTTGCAGGTGTAGGTGAATTTCATAGTGTTGGCTCCTTTCGTTGGTGAGGAAGGAAAGAGAGGGGCGAAAAGCTCTTCTGTTTCCTTTTCTGTATCATAGCACAAATGAGCGAAAATTTCAAATGAACGATATATGAATTGAGCATTCTTGTGCATATTGACAAAATGCAGGACGCGCGACGCGAATTGACAGAAGGCGGCAAAATGCGGCAAAAGCTCCCATTGACGTTTTGGCGGACGGGCGGTATCATAAGCATCGGAAGCTTTCCAATATCCCACCCATTTGAGCCGCGGGCCGCTTTGGCCGGCGGCTCCTTTTTATCTGGTGAAAGAAAAAAGCGCCCGAAACGGGCGCTTGAAAAATGTTCTTTTTTAGTTGCTCACGTCGTAGAACGTCTTCTCCCCCGGCGTCACGTAGCCGAGCTGATCGCGCGCGAGCTCCTGCAAAAACTCAGGATCGTCGGCCTTTTCGAGCGCCGACGAGAGCGCGTCGTTCTCCTGCTTGGCACTGTCGAGATCGCTTTGCAGCGCGGTCAGCTGACTGCGCGCGTCCTCGATCTGACTGCGCAGGTGAATGAGCTGTACCCCCACCAGCGCGATCAGGATCGCGATGACGAGCATCGTGAGAAAGCTCGTGCGCTTTTTCCCTTTTTTGGCCTGCTCTGCCATGCCGATGAGCCTCCTTTTTCCTTGCGCGGCGCAGCGAATCACGGGCGCGGCGCTCATACGACTTTATTATAAGCCGGTTTCTGGAAAAAAGAAAGTATCTTTTGCAAAGTTTGGCAAGTTTACCATAAACTTTTTGCAGCCACCGCAGCGGCGCTGCCGCAAGCCGCGCAAAGGAGAACAGAACCTCTGCCCAGAACTCCCACAGCGGACGAAAAAGCCGCGCGCAGAACGCAAAGTAGCTCACCGCGCCGAGTAACGCCGAAAAGAGCATGTAGAGCCGCAGCTCGCCCCCGCCGATGCGCAGCGCGAAGAGAAACGTCAGCAGCGCGAACGCCGCGCAGTAGAGGAGATCGAGCGCGCCCGTGAGGCGCCGCTTCGTCGCCCGCCGCAGCCGCACGGCGCGCAGCAGGTCATAGAGGAGCGAGAGAATGAAGCCGAGCAGGAGCGAGGCGAGAAAGCACCGCGCCTGATCGGAGAGCGACACGCCCACGCTCGCTCAACCCCCGAACAGGCGTGAGAGCAGGCCGCCGCGGCCTGACGGCGCATCCTCAAAGGCGATGGCGTCGATGCGCCCGTCGACGTGCAGCTCGCCGCCGTCGAGGCTCAGCTTGCCGATGTGCAGATTGTCACCCGTGACGACGAGCACGCCGAGCGAGGTGTTCATCACGATCTCGCTTTCGTCAAAGCGGTCGACGTCCTCCACGCCGGAGACCGTCAGGCTCTCGCGGCCGGATAATTCAATGCGCTGGGGAGAAGCGGGGGAAGTGTCGTAAGTCATAGTCAGAACCCGTCCTTTCGCTTTGGGCGCAAGAAAAGCGCCCTCCATACGATAACGTATGAAGAGCGCATCCTAAATAGTACGGTTTACTGTGCGTTCACTTCGCGGTAGAGGAGCGAAGCCTCGCTCTTGCCGGCGGTCTCGGATACGTTCAGCACCTCGACCGCGAGCACGCGCTCGCCGAAGTGCAGCGCGATCACGTCGCCGACCTTCACGTCATACGACGCGCGGGCGACCTTGCCGTTGACGGTCACGCGGCCGCCGTCGCAGGCCTCGTTGGCCACGGTGCGGCGCTTGATGAGGCGCGAGACCTTGAGATATTTGTCAAGACGCATGGAAATTCGTCTCCTTTTCGGGAAAATGCGGGATCAAAGAGTGCTCCACCAACTCAAACGGCGGCGCAGCGCGCCGCCGTTTTGATGATGAAAGAGCTTGACTGGGAAATTACTCCGCGACAGCGTCCTTGAACGCCTTGCCGGCCTTGAACGTGGGGACCTTGGAAGCGGCGATGGTGATGCTCTCCTTGGTCTTGGGGTTGCGGCCGGTGCGCTCAGCGCGGTGCTTGGTTTCGAAAGAGCCGAAGCCGACGAGCTGAACCTTCTCGTCGTTCTTCAGGGAGTCGATAATGGTGTCGAGGGCAGCGTTGATCACAACCTCGGACTCCTTCTTGGAAATGCTGGCTTTTTCTGCCACGGCAGCAATGAGTTCAGTCTTGTTCATCGTTTGATCCTCCTGAATAGTGTCCGGAGACGGAGCCTCCGGGGTGTATATGAGCAAAAAGCGTTGCCGCTTTTGATCATCTGAGTTGTTGCTTGGCGTCGTTCCACAGCGCCGTCAGCTCATCGGGCGGGAGAGCGGACAGAGCCTCGCCGCGCGCATTCACCGCCTCTTCCACCTTGCGGAAGCGCGCAATGAATTTTTCGCAGGTCTTCGTGAGCGCCGCTTCGGGGTCGACGCCGCAGAAGCGGCCGACCTTGACGGCGGCGAACAGCACGTCGCCGAGCTCTTCTTCAAAGTTCGTGCCGTTTTCGACGGCGGAGCGCAGCTCCTGCGTCTCCTCGTCGAGCTTGTCCAGCGCGCCGGAAACGTCCGCAAACTCAAAGCCTGCCTTTGCGGCCTTGCTCTGCAGCTTGTCCGCCCGCCAGAGGGCGGGGAGCGAACGGGCGACGGAATCCATCGCGTCGGCGGTGGTGCGCTGGCCCTTTTCCTGCCGCTTGAGCTTGTCCCAGTTGACGAGCACCTGCTCGCTATCGTCCGCCCGCGTGTTCGAAAACACGTGCGGGTGGCGGAAGATGAGCTTTCGCACCACGTGGTCGGTGACATCGCCGGTCGTGAAGCGGCCGGCTTCCTCCTCCATGTGGATGTTGAAAAGCACCTGCATCAGCACGTCGCCGAGCTCTTCTTTCATCAGCTCCGGATCGTCGAGGTCGAAGGCCTCGGCAGCCTCGTAGGCTTCCTCCAAAAAGTTGCGGCGGTTCGACTCGTGCGTCTGCTCGCGGTCCCACGGGCATCCGCCCGGCGCGCGCAGAATGCGCAGAATGTCGACAAGGTCGTCATAAGTGTAGATATCTTTCTCAGGATAATTTATCATATATTCCCTCTCATTGCAAGGTGTTTTGCGCAATTTCCCTGATTTTTCAGGGGTTTTCAGCGCACATGCAGGATGCGGGCGAGCTTTTCGCCCTTGGGCAGCAGCGCGAGGTCGTCGCGCGTGACGATCCGCAGCGCGAGGACAAGCGCGACGTACACGATGACCGCCAGCACGACCGCGAGACCGACGTTCACGATCTGCGTCGTGGTCGCGCCGCCGAGCGCGATATGGGCGGCGAAGAAGCGGTAGGAGAATCTGGCGCACACGGCCATCACGAGCGACGCAATCAGCGGCTTTGCAAAGACCTTGAAGTAGTTCGGCTTATCCTCCATCGTGCGGTAGACGAAAAAGAGGTTGAGCGATGCGACGATCACAAAGCACACGAGCGTGCCGTAGGGCGCTGCGTGGATGTTGATGGACGGCACGGCGGTGAGGTTGTAGTTGAAGATGATCTTGACGACGCCGCCGATGAGCATCGTGAAAACCGGCACATGCACGCGGCCATAGGACTGCAGAATGGAGTTTGAGATCAGCATCAGACAGACGAACATGCTCGCGATGCCGAGCACCGCCAGAAGCGAGCCGCCGAGCTCGCTGTCGTAGCGCGGGTAGCAGAGCTTCATAATGGGCTCGGCCAGCGCCCAGAGGCCAAGGCCCATCGGGAAGGCCATGAGCCCCGTGACGCGCAGCGACGAGTTGATGACGCGGGACGTATGCACGCGGTCGTTGCGCGCAAGGGAGGCCGACACCGTCGGGATGACGGAGATCGTCAGCGCCGTCATCATCGACGACGGCAGGTTGTAGAGGTTCATGCCCGAGGAATACGTGCCGTAGAGGTGGCGCGTTTCCTTGAGCGTGTAGCCCAGCGCGTTCTGGAGCTGGCCCTGCACGAGCGACGTGTCGATCAGCGTGATGATCGACACCATCGAGGCCGACAGTGTGATGGGAATGGCGATGGAGAGCAGACGCTTCAGGATCGCGCCGGAGGCGTCCGGCGTGTCCGTACCCGCAGAGCGCGGGCGGTGGCGCAGATAGTCGATGAGCATGTAGACGAGCGCGAGCACCGAGCCGGCCGTCACGCCGACGATGGCTGCGGCCGCGGCAATGTAGTCCTCGTACCCAAGGCTCACGACGTACATCGAAAGGCCAAGGCCGATGAAGAGCTTGCTGACCGCCTCGATGATCTGCGAGACGGCGGTCGGCGTCATGCGGAAGCTGCCCTGTGCAAAGCCGCGGAACGCGGCAAGGCAGCCGACGCACACAACGCCCGGGGCGAGCGCCTTGATGCCGTAGGCGGCGTTCGGGTTATTGAGAAGCGCCGCGCACTTTTCGTTGCCGAACCACATGATGACAAACGAGATGACGCCGAGCGTCAAAAACGCGGCGAACGACACCTTGAGCACGCGCCGCGCCTGACGCTCGCGCCCGAGCGTCTTCGCCTCAGAGATCATCTTCGAGAGCGCCACGGGAAGTCCCGCGGTCGAGATGGTCAGCAGCACGGCGTAGATGTTATAGGCGTTGTTGAAGTCGGCGTTGCCCGTCTCGCTCAGGATGTTCGCAAGCGGAATTTTGAAGAGCGCGCCGATGATCTTCACGATGACGACGCCGGCGGCCAACACTGCCGCGCCGCCGAAAAAGGACTGTTTCTTTTCCGTAGCCATTAAAATTTCGACCTTTTCCTTCTTAGCTGAAATAAACTGTGTTACAGCCGCTCAAGGCAGCCGAGGATGAGCGAGGAGAAGTGCGGGGCCGACTGTTCGGCCATCTCGTTGACCTCCTCGCCGGAGAGCGGCTGGGGCAGCACGCCCGCGGCCATGTTGGCACACAGCGTCACGCCGAGAATTTCATACCCGCAGTGCGCGGCGGCGATGGCCTCCGGCACGGTGGACATGCCCACGGCGTCCGCGCCGAGCACGCGCGCGGCGCGCACCTCAGCGGGCGTTTCAAACTGCGGGCCGGGGAAGTACATGTAAACGCCCTCGCGCAGCGTGAGGTCCTGCTCCCTGGCGACCTCCTTGGCAAGCTCGCGCAGGCGGGGGGAGTAGACGTTGGACATATCGGGGAAACGCGTGCCGAACTCTTCAATGTTCGGCCCCCAGAGCGGGCCGAAGTCGAAGAGCTTGATGTGGTCGGAAATGAGCATCAGGTCGCCCGCCTGATAATCGGTGTTCACCGCGCCCGCGGCGTTCGTCACGATCATCGTCTTTGCGCCGAGTAAGCGGATGACGCGGCAGGCGTAGGCGGCGTCCTCCATCGTGTAACCCTCGTAGCAGTGCATGCGGCCCTGCATGACCGCAACGCGCTTGCCGCGCAGCATCCCGAAGACGAAGCGGCCCTCATGTCCCGGCGCGGTGGATGCGCGGAAGTGCGGGATGTCCACATAGCTCACGCAGGTGCGCGCCTCGACGCGGTCGCCGAGAAAGCCGAGGCCGCTGCCGAGCACCAGCAGCACCTCGGGACGGAACTCGCCGAGGTGGGCGGCGATCATGTCGGCGCTCTCGCAGTAATCGGCATAGGTAAAGTGCGGCTTGACCGCATCGGCGGGAAAGAAATCACTCTTATTCATCGTTATTCTCCTTGTTCGGCGTAAAAGCGGGCGAAGTCCATCAGGTTCGCGCGGCGCTTTTCGGGCCGGTCGATGTATTCGCGCGGGTATTTGGCGTTGAACGCGCGGCGGATCTGTCCGCCGCCGACCATCTTGGTCGAGCCGCCCGCGCCGAGCGAGAGGATGGAGTGCAGCTCTTCCATGATGTAGATGTTGTAGAGCCCCGTGCCGCCGGGTTTCGTCCAGCCGACATTTTCAAAGCTGCCGGACATGTACTTCTGACGGTAGAGGTAATAGGGGGCAAAACCATTCTTACGCAGCGTGGGGTCGGCATAGTCCAGCATTTGCGAGACCTCGTCCGCGCCGGGGATACGGCTGCCCTCGAGCATGATGCGGCTGCCCTTTTTGAGCGACAGCGTGTGCACCGTGATGTTGTCCGCGCCCATTGAGATGACCTCGTCGAGGCTCCCGGCAAAGCCCTCGGGCGTGTCCTCTGGCAGACCCGCGATCAAATCCATGTTGACGTGCGGGAAATTCGCGTTTTTCACCTGCTCCATCGCGCGGCGGATGTCGTCCGCCGTGTGGCGGCGGCCGATGGCCGCGAGGACATTGTCCTCCATCGTCTGGGGGTTGATGGAAACGCGCGTGGTGTTGTGCGCGCGCAGCACGCGCAGCTTTTCTTCGTCGATCGTGTCGGGGCGGCCCGCCTCGATCGTGAGCTCGGTGAGACCGTTAAAATCAAAATTCTGCTCCAATTTCGTGAGCAGGCGGTCCATCTGGTCGGCGGTCAGCGTGGTCGGCGTGCCGCCGCCCATGTAGAATGACTTGACGTTCAGCCCCAGGTTGCGCACGAGCTGCCCCGCCGCGGTGATCTCGTCGAAAAGCGCCTCTAAATATGGCTCGACGAGCGAGAACGACTTTTCGACGCTCTGCGCCACGAAGCTGCAATACGCGCACCGCGTCGGGCAGAACGGGATGCCGACATAGAGCGAGATGTCGTTCGGCTCCAGCTCCGCCGCGGCGCGGATCCCGGCGTCCGCCGCCTCGATGGCGAGGCGGGCGCGCGCGGGCGTGACGCAGTAGAGCTCCTGCAATTCCTTTTCCGCCCGCTTTTTGCCGCCCTCGCGGATCAGCGAGAGCGCGACCTTGCTGGGGCGCACGCCGGTGAGGCTCCCCCACGCGGGCGAGATGCCGAGAAGGTCCTTCGCCGCGCCGAAAAAGCTGATGCCGACGGCGTGGCGGCGCTGCCCCTCCTTTTCATATTCCGTGCCGGAGAGGGGACAGTCGTAGCTGTGGGCGGCGGACTTGCCGTCCACGCCCAGCTCCGTCGTCACCTGCACGCGGTCATTCTCTTCGGCAAGCGTTACGCGCGCCCAGTGTGCGTCGGCGGTTTCGTCAACCGTGCCGTAAACGGGCTTTTCACCGGGGAAGAGCGTGAGCAAGCTCTGCTCCAGCGCGTATTTTTCATCATGCCCAATGAGCTCAAGTTTCATGTGGTTTCTTGTCCTTTATCGCAACGCCTGACGCAGATATGGGTTCATCGCCTTTTCGCGCGCGAGCGTTGTGGAATTCATGTGGCCGGGGTAGACGGTGTAGTCCTTCTTCAGCTCGCCGAGGCGGCGCAGGGAGAAGAGCATCTGCGCGTCGTTGCCGCCGGGAAGGTCCGTGCGGCCCATCGAGCCTGCAAACAGCGTGTCGCCGGGGAACATCGCGTCGCCGACCAGCAGCGTCACGCCGCCGAGCGTGTGGCCCGGCGTGGCGAGAACCTTGATCGTGAGCGAGCCGAGCGGCAGCGTATCGCCCTCGCCGTAGTATTTGAGGTCGGGCACAAGATCGGCCATCGGATAGTGGTAGATGCCGGTGGAGTGAGCGTCGGCCTCGCCGATGTAGACGGGCACGTCCGGCAGCGCCTTTTTGAGCGCGGGCACGGCGAGCGTGTGGTCGCGATGTCCGTGGGTCAGGAGAATATATTTGAGCGTGACGCCCTCGCTTTTGACGAGCGCGAGCAGTCTTTCCGCCTCGTCGCCCGGATCGATGAGCGCGGCGGACTTCGTTTCCTCGTCGATGAGCAGGTAGCAATTCGTCTGCAAGGAGCCGACGACGGTGGTGATGACTTTCATGAGAAATACCCCTTTCTTTACTGCTTTTTCGGTGCGTCTAAATCGGCGGAGTCCACGATCAGCGTGAACGGCCCGTCGTTGAGCGATTCGACCTCCATGTGCGCGCCGAACTCGCCGGTCTCGACATGGTAGCCCTTTTCGCGGCAGATGTCCACAAATTTTTCGTACATCGGGATGGCGATCTCCGGCCGCGCGGCGCTTAAAAATTCGGGACGGCGGCCCTTGCGGCAGTTGCCGTAGAGTGTGAACTGCGAAACGACCAAAAGCTCGCCGCCGACATCGTCGAGGGAGAGGTTGATCTTGTCGTTCTCGTCGTCAAAAATGCGCAGCGAGCAGAGCTTGTCCGCCATCTTGCGGCATTTTTCTTCCGTGTCGTCCGGCGCAACGCCCAGCAGGATCAAAAAGCCCCTGCCGATTTTGCCCTTGACGGTCCCGTCGATTGTAACGGAGGCGTGTTTTACTTTGGTCAATACTGCTCGCATGTTTTTCTCCTTTTTTATCCCCAAAGGGGGAGGGTATTTTCCGCGCTTTGCGCGGGGGAAGCAGCGCCGCAGGCGCTGCACGTGATGCACCCCCCATTTTCTTTCCGTGGAAAGAAAACGGGCGGTGCCCGTCCAAAAGAAAGGCGTTTAGATTGGCAGTTTCAATCTTGAATGGCCTTTATGCCTCCGGAATGGGAATGCCTGCGCGCGGCGTTGCCGCGTTTAGCGTTGCTATACGACTTGCCTCTGCTTCTATCATCCGCTGCCGCTCTGCCAATCTTGCGCAGGTGCTGACTAATTCCCGTCTACCGCCAGACTCATCAATGCGGCGAGCGAAGCAATGCCGCATTCCGCAGGCAGTCTGCCGCCAAGGTAACGTCACTCGCGCCTCACGGTAGTAAGGCGCG
>CALAAN010000345.1 GCA_937884915.1 uncultured Oscillibacter sp. | reverse complement strand
GATGACCTTCTACGACCCTCAGAGCGGCACGTTCGGCGCGCTGGGGCACGGCGTGACGGATGTGGACACGGGGCAGCTCCTGCCGCTCGACCACGGCAGCATCATGGACGCCTCGGTCAAGGCGGTGAAAAAAGGCGAGCGCGCCTCGCCCGGGGAGCTTAAGGGCGACTTTGACCTGACGCGCGACAGCGGCACGCTCTACGCGAACACGGAGTGCGGCATTTTCGGTAAGCTCTCGGCAGAGGACGCGGCAAAGATCACCGGTGCGGCGCTGCCGGTCGCAAAGAAGGATGAGGTCAAGACCGGCAGGGCGGCGATCTTAGCCACCGTTTCCGGTAATGAAACGCGAGAGTATGATATAGAGATCGAAAAAATCTATTCGCCCTCCGGCAGCACGCGAAATCTGCTGCTGCACGTGACGGACGAGGAACTTCTTGCGCAGACCGGCGGCGTGGTGCAGGGGATGAGCGGCAGCGCGATTTTGCAGGACGGTAAAATCATCGGCGCGGTCACGCATGTCCTGCTGGATGATCCGTCAAGAGGTTATGGTATTTTTATCGAAAATATGCTCTCCGCGGCGGGGCTTTCGAGTGGATAACCTACCCATATAGTAGAAAATTTGTGTTAAGATAGCGTTAAAACAACTAATTTTTCGGATAAGTACGAAGAAAAAATAGTCAACTTCGACAAAACTCGCTTGAAAACGCTGTCCGAATATGTTAGCTTATTGCCATGGCAGAACGAAGACGTCACATTTTGCTGCTGAAGCCGGCCGGCTGGGCCGGCGAAAACTTGTGTGAAAAGGACGGGATGACATGGACAAGAGGATTACGGTCGTATTGGCGGACGCAAATGATGAGTTCCGCACGGCGCTGAAGCAGGCGCTGGAGGCAACGGGTGAGTTTGATGTGGTGGGGTGCGCAGCCGACGGACTGGCTGCGGCGCAGGATCTGGCGGAGCGGAAGCCGCAGCTTCTGGTGATGGATCTTTTGCTGCCGGGGCTCGATGGATTCGGCGTGCTCGAACAGGCGGCGAAGGACAAGGTGCAGATGAAGACAGTTGTCGTCTCGGCCCTTTATCGCGATCAGATCGTGTCGCAGGCGATGAGCCGCGGCGTGTCGTTCTTCATGCCCAAGCCCTGCGAGCTGACCTCGCTTCTGGATCAGATGCGCCGCGCGGTCAACGAGGGCGAGGAGAGCGAGGACGAGTCGCAGGCGCTTGAGCGCGAGGTCACGGCAGTGATCCACGAGGTCGGCGTGCCCGCGCACATCAAGGGCTACCAGTACGTGCGCGAGGCCATCGTCATCGCCGTGCAGGACATGGACGTCATCAACGCCGTGACAAAGGTGCTCTATCCCGAAGTCGCGCGCCGTTACAGCACCACGCCCTCGCGTGTCGAGCGCGCTGTGCGCCATGCGATCGAGGTCGCATGGGATCGCGGCGACCTTGAGACGCTCCAGCGCTATTTTGGCTACACGGTATCCAATACGAAAGGAAAGCCGACCAACAGCGAGTTTATCGCCATGATCGCGGACCGCATCCGTTTACAACGGAAGATCTATAGGGTGTGAAAAGCGAAAAAGGCGGCACGGAAAAACTTCCGTGCCGCCTCTCTCTTTGATTGAAGAAAATTACGAGCTGCGTTTTCTGTCAAATACAAACGAGAGCTCCGGACTTGAGGCAAAAGTGATGGCAAACATGTCCTTGGTGACAAAGGCATAGCCGCAGATGGATACGTCAGAGCCGTCTTTGGATCGTACCTCGTAGCAGTATTCGGCTCGGTTTTCAGACTCATTGAGCTTTTGCGTTTTATCGGGGCTGTACGTCAAGTAAACGGTCACATCCTTGGTGGATGTGGTGGAGAATGAGATCGTAGCAGCTCCGCCCTTTACAACGGTACAGATGAAATCACCGCTGCTTTTGGCAACGATGGGAGCTTCATCACCCTTCTGTATGAACATCCCATTCCAGCTGCCGATGATACGCTTTTCCGCTTTTGTGGCAATGTTGCTTTGAAAAAGACCGCTGTTGGCAAGAGATACGACGACAAGCAGAAGTGCGAGC
>CALAAN010000344.1 GCA_937884915.1 uncultured Oscillibacter sp. | reverse complement strand
CGTGCGCCAGTAGTTGAACCACTCGAGGTCGGTGCCGGGCTTGCAGAAGAACTCCAGCTCCATCTGCTCGAACTCGCGCACGCGGAAGATGAAGTTGCCCGGCGTGATCTCGTTGCGGAAGGACTTGCCGATCTGGCCGATGCCGAACGGGAGCTTTTTGCGCGTGGTGCGCTGAACGTTATTGAAGTTGACAAAGATGCCCTGCGCGGTCTCGGGGCGGAGGTAGACGGTGTTCTTCGCGTCCTCGGTCACGCCCTGGAACGTCTTGAACATGAGGTTGAACTGGCGGATATCGGTGAAGTTGTGCTTGCCGCAGGTGGGGCAGGGGATGTTGTGCTCTTCGACAAAGTCCTTCATCTCGGCTTGGGAGAAGGCGTCGATGGGCTTGGGGAGCTCGAAGCCGGTCTCGGCGCACCAGTCCTCGATGACCTTGTCGGCGCGGAAGCGCTCGTGGCACTCGCGGCAGTCCATCAGCGGATCCGAGAAGCCGCCGAGATGGCCGCTCGCCACCCAGGTCTGAGGGTTCATCAGGATCGCGGCGTCAAGGCCGACGTTATAGGGGTTCTCCTGCACGAACTTCTTCCACCAGGCGTTCTTGATGTTCTTCTTGAGCTCGGCGCCGAGGGGGCCGTAGTCCCAGGTGTTGGCAAGGCCGCCGTAGATCTCGCTGCCGGGGAAGACAAAGCCGCGGTTTTTGCACAGTGCGACGATCTTATCCATCGTCTTTTCGGTGTTTTTCATGGTGAATTTCTCCTTTCGGTACTTGGCTCAGGAGATAAAAAACGCCCTGAGCCTATGATAGTAGGCTCAGGGCGAACAAATCATTGTCCGTGGTTCCACCTGAATTCCCCGCTGGATGCGGGGCACTTCGTTCCCTTGTAACGGAGGGACCGGCGCGGCATTTCCGCCGCACGGCTCAAAAGCGCCGCCTTTTCCATTCCGCAGGGACTTGCACCGGCCGTCCCCTCTCTTGAGCGGGTGAAAAGAAAAGGCTTCTTTCTCACTGCCTTTATTGCGCTCAGCATACCATGACTGAAATTGTTTGTCAAGACAAACTGAGAATCCCTGCGTGCCCACAGGGGAGCGGGGCAAAGGGGGCTATTCTCTTTCACAAAAGAGAATCCCCCAAGAGAAAGGTTTTTCACATTGCAAGCGAGCAGCTCGAAGAGCTGCGGCGCTTGCCGATTGCACTGCCCATAGCGCGGCGTTGCCGCGTTTGGTGTTGCTATACGATTTGACGTTCTCCTATTATCCGCTGCCGCTCTGCCAGTCTCGTAGGAGTACAGCCTAATTTCCGTCTACCGGAGCACCCATCAATGCGGCGAGCGTCAGCAATGCCGCATTCGGCACGCAGTCTGCCGCCGAGGTAACGTCACTCGCGCCTCACGATAGTAAGGCGCGGTTG
>CALAAN010000343.1 GCA_937884915.1 uncultured Oscillibacter sp. | reverse complement strand
GCCGCGGGGTAGCTCGTGCCCTTGCTGCGCAGCGCCTTGAGCGCGTCGTAATAGGCCGTGCTGCGCGCGTCCCAGTCCTCCCAGATCTTCTCCTGCGCCTTTTCGTAGGCGTCCGCGCCCATCTTGTCATAGTCAATGGTGCTGAACGCCTCGTCAAGTTCCGCCTCGTTCGGCATGGCGGGCAGCGCGGGATAGTCCGCCGTCTTCACGGCGAGGTCCTGCAAATACTGCGCGGCAATGGGGTCTTTTTTCACATCGTCCTCCTCATTTTCATTTCGGATCGTCGTTCCGTTGTCTCCGCAGGCGGCGAGGGACAGGACCATTGCCGCGGCGAGCAGCAGCGTTAAGAATCGTTTCATGTCGGATGTACCTCCGTTTTGGGATTTGTTATATTAGACGGCGCGCGCGGAAAAAAGTTCCCGTTTTGTCAAAAATAGCATGCCGCCCTTTTACGAAACGGGCGAATGTGGTATACTTTCAAAAATATTTTCTCTCTTGTGTAACGCAAACGGCAAAAAAGTTGTCTCTTCCCCATGATGGCAGACAACAGAAAGGAGCGAGCCTATGGACGACCGTGAGATCGTCGACCTTTACTGGCAGCGGGACGAGCACGCCATCGAAGCCACCGCCGCCAAATACGGAAACTATTGCATGAAAATTTCACAAAACATTTTATCCGACCGCGCCGACAGCGAGGAAAATGTGAATGATACGTACTTGCACGCCTGGCAGGCGATGCCGCCGCAGCGGCCCGCGATCCTCTCGGCCTTTCTCGGCAGGATCGCGCGCAATCTGGCACTGAACCGCTATAAGGCAAGGTCGGCGCAGAAGCGGCAGAGCGATGCCTTCGCGCTCTCGCTCGACGAGCTGGATGACTGCGCGCCCGACCTGTCCTCGCCCGACGACGAAGCCATGGCGGCGGAGCTGGGGCGCAGCATCAGCGCGTTTCTGCGCACGCAGAGCGAGGAGGTGCGCAGCATGTTCATCCTGCGCTATTTCTACTGCGAGCCG
>CALAAN010000342.1 GCA_937884915.1 uncultured Oscillibacter sp. | reverse complement strand
CTGCTCGCCGATGAGAAAGAACGTCGCGTGCGCGCCGCGCTCCTTGAGCTCGTCGAGGAGAACAGCGGTCGTCTGCGGGGAGGGACCGTCGTCAAAGGTCAGCGCGATGCAGTGCCGCACTTGGGACGGGGCCGAGACGGCGACGGCTTGACCGTCTTTGGCGCAGGAAAGATAGAGGGCAAGAAATGTGAGGATAAGCAGCAGCAGGAGCGCGGAACGTCGTTTCAAGATCATCACCTCAAGCTCTATTTTACGCAGCAGGCGGACAAAAAAGACCGAGCTGTATGACAGATGATGGAAAAAGTTTGCAAAAAGGTGTCGAAAACGAGAATTGCGCTTGCATACGGCGCAGGGATATATTATAATCCAAATATGCTGAATACTAATAGGAAAGGAATATCCTATGGAGAGCAAAAAGTTAGAAGCGCTGCTGATGGCGGTAGACCTCGGCAGCTTTACCAAGGCGGCGGAGGTGATGGGTTACACACAGTCCGGCCTGACGCACATGATGAATTCCCTTGAGCGCGAGGTCGGCTTCACGCTGCTCGAGCGCGGGCGCGGCGGTGTCCGCCTGACGAAGGACGGTGAGCGCGTGGCGCCCGCCATCCGCGAATTTTTGCAGGCCAACGCGCGGCTTGACAGCACGATCGCGCAGGTGGCCTCCTCGCGCAGCGAGGTCATCCGCGTGAGCGCGTACGCCAGCATGGCCATGCATTGGCTGCCGAGTATCATCCGGCGCTTTCGCGAGGAGCGGCCCGACGTCGACGTCGACATCCGCATGGCCGATCACATCCGCAGTCCCTATGAGCTTCTGGCGCAGGGGAAGATGGATGTCATCTTCGTCAGCCATCAGGAAGAGGAGAGCGGCTACGAGTGGATCCATCTGCGTGATGACACGATGTACGCCGTGCTGCCCAAGGACTATCCCATCGATGGGCGCACAGGGTATCCGCTGAGCGAGTTCGACGGGCGCGACTTCATCATGCCCGCGCAGGGCTTTGACAAGGATATCATGCGCATCTTCAACCGCGTGGGCGTCAAGCCGCACATTTTGCCGACGGCGGTGGACGACCCAACGGTCATCAGCATGGTCGAGCACGGCCTCGGTGTGAGCATGATGACGGAGCTGACGCTGCGCGGCCGCGGCGACGGCGTGCTGCTCGTGCCGGTGGAGCCCAAGTCAGCGCGTGAGCTCGGTATGGCTGTGCGCGCGGGCGAAGGGCGGCAGGCGTCGCTCCAGCAGTTCCTTGAGTGCGCGCAGACAGTGCTCGCCGAGCTGGAACCGAAATGAAAAAGGACTTGTAACGCGGCGTAAAAGCGGGTAAAATAGTCGATACGACACAAAAAGGAGAAAAAGGTTTTCCATGCTGACATTCAAACCCGTTGCGCAGCGGGATCTGTCCCGCCTGCGCCGCTATTATAAGGATTGCAACTACCAATTGTGCGAGTATTCCGTGCTCGTCAAGCTGATGTGGCGCGGGCACCTGCACCCGCAGTACGCCGAGGCGGCGGGCTGCCTGATCGTGAAAAACTGCATCGACGGTAAGCCCTGCTTCGACTATCCCGTGCCGGGACCGGACGGCGATGAGGAAGCCGCGCTCTGCGCCATCGAGGATTACTGCGTGGAGCAGGGAATCTCGCTTGAGCTGTCCGTCGTGCCGAAGGAGAAGGCGGGAAAGCTCTTAGAGCGCTATCCGCGCTTTCACCTCAACAATTTCCGCTCCTGGCGCGACTATATCTACGAGGCGAACGACCTGCGCGAGTTCCCAGGCCGCCACTACAGCGGCCAGCGCAACCACGTCAACAAATTCCGAAAGCTTTATCCCGAGGCGCAGTTCCGCGCGCTTGGGAAGGACGACCTCCCGTTGATCGAGCGCTTCTGGCAGGACTATGGCGAGGTGTTTGAAAAGACCTCGCAGTCGGCCAGACAGGAGCTGGCGCTTGCCAAGACGATGCTGCGCCTGACGGGCACGTCGTGGCTCTACGTCGGCGGTATGGAGTACGAAGGAAGGCTCATTTCCATCGCGATGGCCGAGCGCTGCGGCGAAACGCTGCACGTTCACATTGAAAAGGCGCTCTACGGCTACGAGGGCGTCTATCCCGCGACGGTGCAGGAGTTTGCCCGCTGCTACGCCGTGGACGGCGTCAGGTATTTGAACCGCGAGGACGACGCGGGCGACCGCGGCCTTCGCACCTCGAAGCTCCAGTACCTGCCGTGCAAGCTCGCAGAGAAGTTCTGCTTCGATGTGAAAAACGAGCTGGAGGATCTGGACGAGATCCCGACGCTCAGGACCGAGCGCTTGACGATCTCGGCCTTTACCGACAAGGACCGCGAGGCCTACAACGCCCTCTGCCTCGACGATGAGCGCAACAAGTGGTGGGGATATGACTACCGCACCGACTGGAAGGGCGAGGATTTGGAGACGTACTTTCTCGACGTTGTGCGCGAGGACTTCGCCCAAAAGCGCGCTGTCAACTTCGCCATCCGCTTAGACGGCAAGTGCATCGGCGAGGTGCTGCTCTACCGTTTCGACGGCAAGGGCGGCGCGGAGGAGGGCTGCCGCATCGCGCCGGAATACGGCGGACAGGGCTACGGTGTCGAAGCGTTCCGCGCCGTCGCCGAATGGGGCCTCTACCAGCGCCACCTGAGCCACGTCGTCGCCAAGTGCTTCAAGGAGAACGACGCTTCTTATAAAATGCTTTCTTCCTGCATGAGGAAGAAGGGAGAGGATGAGAAGTTCTTTTACTTCAATAAAGAAGTATAATATACTCCCCGCCTGACGCGGGGGGAACGGATAAGGGAGGGATATCTCTTTTCAAAAAGAGATATCCCTCCCTTACACCCTCCCAGAGAAAATTTCCATTGCAAGCGAGCAGCTCGAAGAGATTCAACGCTTGCCGATTGCACTTCCCTGCGCGCGGCGCTGCCGCGTTAGCGTTGCTATACGACTTGATTTGCTTCTACTATCCGCTGCCGCTCTGCCCATCTTGTAGAAGTGCGCAGTAATCTCCGCCTACCGC
>CALAAN010000341.1 GCA_937884915.1 uncultured Oscillibacter sp. | reverse complement strand
TCTCTTGGGGGATCTAAAGGGGGCCATTCTCTCACGTGAGAGAATGGCCCCCTTTATTCGTGCCCCTGCACGGTGCAGGGACAGAAGCAGCGCTGCCGCGCTGCGAATTTTCAGACGATAGGATCGTCAATATCCCGCGTAGCATACGCATTCAAAGACCAATCTGCCCGCGCGCCGGCGAGATATTCATAATACCCCTGAGCGCCGATCATCGCGCCGTTATCGCCGCAGAGCTTCAGCGGCGGCATGTAGAGCCGGTAGCCGTGCTTTCCGCACTCTTTTTCGAGCTCTGCGCGGATGAACGAGTTGGCGGCGACGCCGCCCGCGGCGACGAGCACCTTGCGCCCGCTCTGCTGCATGGCGAGCATTGCGCGCGGGACGAGCTCGTCGACGACGGCCTGCGTAAAGTCGCGCGCAAGCGCCGCGCGGTCGAGCTGCTTTCCCGTCTGCTCGGCGTTGTGCGCAAGGTTCACGACGGCGGTCTTGAGACCCGAAAAGCTCATGTCGAGAGGACACCCGTCGATCTTCGCACGCGGCAGCTCATAAACGCCGCCCTCGCTCTCGTGGGCGAGCTTGTCCATCGCTGCGCCGCCGGGGTAGGGGAGGCCGAGCACGCGCGCGGCCTTGTCGAAGCATTCGCCCGCCGCGTCGTCGCGCGTCGCGCCGAGGAGTGCAAAGTCCGTATAGTCGCGCACGTCGACGATGAGCGTATTGCCGCCGGACATGCACAGCGCCAGAAACGGCGGCTCAAGCTCCGGAAACGCCAGGTAATTCGCGGCAATGTGGCCGCGGATGTGGTGCACGGGGATGAGCGGCACGTTCAGCGCGTAGGCTGCGCTCTTGGCGAAGTTCAATCCTACGAGCACTGCGCCAATTAAGCCAGGCGCGTAAGTCGCGGCCACGGCGTCGATGTCTTTTTTGGTAACGCCCGCCTCCTTGAGCGCCTGATCGGTCAGCACGGCGATGGCCTCGACGTGCTTGCGCGACGCGATCTCCGGCACGACGCCGCCGTAGAGCGCGTGCAGGTCGGCCTGCGACGCGATGGCGTCGGAGAGAATTTTGCGCCCGTCCTCGACGACCGCGACGGCGGTCTCGTCGCAGGAGGATTCGAAAGCGAGAATTTTCATTGCTGTGCCTCCGCTTCTGCCGCGCCGAATTCCTTCGTCATGATGATGGCGTCCTCTTTCGGGTGGTCGTAGTAGTTTTTGCGGCGGCCCTCGCCGCGGAAGCCGCGGCTGCCGTAGAGCGCGATGGCGGCATAGTTGCTCTCGCGCACCTCCAGCGTCAAAAACGCAAGGCCGCTGCCCTCGGCAAAGCGGATGAACACGTCGAGAAGCTGACCCGCCACACCGCCGCGGCGGCAGTCGGGACGGACAGCCATCTTGGTGATGCAGCCCTCATCCGCGACGGCGAGCAGCCCCGCGTAGCCGACGACGCTGCCGTTTTCCGCGTCCAGCGCGACTAAGAAGGCTGAGCACGCGTTTTCAAGCTCCTCTGCGAGCATGTTGCGCGACCAGGGGTTCGAGAAGCACGCGCGCTCAAGGTCGGCGACATCATTCAAATATTCGTTTGTCATCGGCACGATGCGGACTTTTTTCTTCAGCTGTTCCATTGGTTTCCTCCGGTCATTTGGCTTCCAGCCAGTTTTTGCCCCAGTGGGCCTCGGCAGTCAGGGGGACGGAGAGGTGCACTGCGCCCTCCATCTCCTCGGTGAGGAGCTGCGCGACGGTTTCCTTTTCCTCCTCGGAACACTCGACGATCAGCTCGTCGTGCACCTGCAAAATGAGCTTTGCCTTCAAATTTTCCCTGCGCAGCCGCTCATCGACGCGCACCATCGCGAGCTTGATGACGTCCGCGGCTGTGCCCTGAATGGGCATATTGCGCGCGACGCGTTCGCCGAACGAACGGGTGTTGAAGTTGCTCGCCGTCAGTTCGGGCAGCGCGCGGCGGCGGTGCATCAGCGTTTCGACGTAGCCGCGCTCTTTCGCCTGCGCGACGACCTCGTCCATATAGCGGCGGATGCCGGGGAAGCGCTCGAAATACGTCTCGATATATTCCTTCGCCTCGTACACCGGCACGCCAATGTCCTGCGCAAGCGAGAAAGCGGAAATGCCGTACACGATGCCGAAATTGACGGCCTTCGCGTGCGAGCGCATCTGCTTCGTCACCTGATCGCTTGGCACGCCGAAGACCTGCGCGGCGGTGACGGTGTGAATGTCCTCGCCGGTCAAAAACGCCTGCTTCATCGCCTCATCGTCCGCGATGTGCGCGAGCAGCCGCAGCTCGATCTGGCTGTAGTCCGCGTCGACGAGCACGCAGCCGCTTGCTGGGACGAACATGCGGCGGAATTCACTGCCAAGCTGCGTGCGCGTGGGGATGTTCTGCAAATTCGGCTCGGTCGAGCTCAGACGGCCCGTCGCCGTGACGGTCATCTGGAAGCTCGTGTGGATGCGTCCGTCGGGCGCGATGACCTTCAAAAGACCGTCGCAGTAGGTCGAGCGGAATTTCGCGTACTGGCGGTACTGCAAAACCTCTTCGACGATGGGATTCTCCCACCGCAGCTTTTCGAGCACATCCGCGTTCGTCGACCAGCCGGTCTTCGTCTTCTTGCCGTGCGGGAGCTGCAAGCGCTCAAAGAGCACCTCGCCAAGCTGCTTGGGGGAGTTGATGTTGAACGGTCCGCCGGCTTCTTCGTAGATGTGCTGCTCGAGCGTTTTGAGCTGGACTTCCATCTCGCTGCCGAACGCCGCGAGGGCGTTGGCGTCGACGCGCATGCCAGCGTGCTCCATGCGCGCGAGCACGGCGCAGAGGGGGAGTTCTACGTTATAATAGAGCTCGTGCAGCTCGCGCTTCTCGAGTTCGGGGGCGAAGGTCTCATACAGCGCGTCGACGGCGCTGGTGTAAACGTGGAATGCCGTCTCGGCCTCGACCGTGTCGCCGAGCATCGAGAAGGCCTCGGGCTCCAAGTGCTTCGGCTCGGCGAGCGTCTGGTGGAAGTAGGCGGCGAAAAGCGACGCGATGTCGTATTTTCCTGCTGTCGCATCGAGCAGATACCCCGCGAGCGCGGCGTCGAAGACGAACCCCTCGATGGGGAGTCCATTCTCGAGCAGCGTGCGCTGTAGATCCTTGACGTTGTGGCTGACCTTTTTGATATTGTCTGAGAACAGCGCGCGCAGCAGCGCGTTCCAGTCGCCCTCGTAGCGGTTGAAGTAGAACTCAGCGGAGACGGCGGTATGTTCGCCCGTATCACAGTCGACGATCACGCCGGAGAGGTCGGGCAGCGCCAGCAGCGTCACGTGCTCCGCTTTGCGGAAGAGCGCGAGAAATTCCTCTGCTTTTTCCGCCGTGGTCACGGCCTCGGCGGTCACGGCGAGGCCGACCGGCTCTTCGGCGGCGGGGACGTCAGCGGGCGGTTTGAGTCCGTATTTGTCGATGAGCTTGGTAAATTCCAGCCTCATAAAGAGCGGATAGAGCGCGTCCGACGGCGCTTTGCGCAGATTGTCCTGCGGGGCAAATTCGAGCGGCGCGTCCGTCACGATGGTCGCAAGGTGGAAGCTCTGGCGCGCGCTCTCCTCGCCCTCGGTGAGCTTTTTGATGACGTTGGGTTTTGCCTCGATATCGGGCAGCAGACGG
>CALAAN010000340.1 GCA_937884915.1 uncultured Oscillibacter sp. | reverse complement strand
GTCGTCTGCGCGAGCGTGATCTCGCCCTGGGCGATGGCCTGCTCGATGACGTACTCGACGCTGTTGTGCTCCTCAGCTGCGTTCACGGCGCGCTCGGCGGCGAGACGCGAAACGGTCAGGATCGTGCCCTCGGCGGGCTTCATCACGGCGTTGTACGCCGCGGCGACGCCCTCTTGAAGCGCGGCGGCGAACGCCGCGCCGTCGGCCTCCCTGCAGCCCTTGAGCTCCTTGGAGATGCCGCGGAACAGAAGCGACAGAATGACGCCGGAGTTGCCGCGCGCGCCGCGCAGCAGCGCGGACGCCGTGACAGAGGCGGCCTGATCGACCGTCGCAGGCTCGATCTTCTTGAGCTCCTGCGCCGCGGCCTGGATGGTAAGACTCATGTTCGTGCCCGTGTCGCCGTCGGGAACGGGGAATACATTTAAATCATTGATAGCTTGCTGTGCCTGTGCGATGGAGACGGTGCCGAAGAGCAGCATCTCCTTGAACATGGCACCATTGATGGTATCGTGCATAGGATGACGTCCTCCTCGGTTTTTACATATTCATACTGTCGACGCAAACGTCGATGCTGCGGATGCTTGCGCCGGTGTTTTCGCTGACCATATAGCGCACCTGATTGATGATGGAGCGGCAGACGGCGGCGATGTTCACGCCGTGCTCCACAACGATGTGCAGCTCGATGGAAATGTCCCCCTCTTCGTGGGGGATGATGCGCACGCCCTTGCTCATCGCCTCGCGGCGCAGCAGATGGACGAGCCCGTCGGTCATCGAGCGGTAGGCCATGCCCTTGACGCCAAAGCAGCTTGTGGCCGCGGCGCCGGTGATATTAGACAGGGCGGCGTCGGAAATGCTGACTTCGCCCTTTTCGGTTTGTAGCCTGATCATGGAAGATACTCCTTTCTCCCTGGTCGATATGATATGACCATATCATTATATACGAAGCGGTGCAGAATAACAAGAGAAAATATTTTGCGTAAAATGCGGGAAAATGTCAAGGACTCTATTGAAAATAAACGGAACTTCACGTATTATGGAAACCTAAGAGTTCATTGCGCCCGCTTTGGGGGCGCTGCGGAGGGATAAACATGAGAGTCATCACAGGCTCGGCGCGCGGACGGCGGCTGGGCGAGCTCAAGGGCATGGAGACCCGTCCGACGACCGACAAGGTCAAGGAAAGTATTTTTAATTGTATCCAGTTCGACGTGGCCGATGCGCGCGTGCTCGATCTTTTCGCGGGCACGGGGCAGCTTGGCATCGAGGCGCTCTCACGCGGGGCAAAAAGCGCGCTTTTTGTCGACAAGCGCGCGGACGCGGTCAAGCTTGTGCGCGAAAACCTTGCGTTATGCCATTTGGAAGAAAATGCACAGGTCATCTGCGGCGACTCGCTCGCCGCGCTCGGCACGCAGAGCGGGAGATTCGACATCATCTTCCTTGATCCGCCGTATGAAAGCGGATTACTCGAACAGGCGATGGAAAAGATCGCACAGTTTGACATTTTATCGCCCCATGGTATAATAATCGCGGAAAGTCCGCAGAACCAGGTACTGCCAGAGCTTCCCGCGCCGTACAGCTTGTATCGCGAGTACCGCTACGGCAAGATCAAGGTGAGCATTTATCACCGCGAGGGGGAAGAAGAGGCATGAGGATCGCAGTGTTCCCCGGCTCGTTCGACCCTGTGACGATCGGGCATCAGGACATCATCGCGCGCGCGTCGAAGCTCTTTGATCGCGTGTATGTCTCCATCGTGCCGAACGGGACGAAGACGCACCCGATGTTCACCGACGAGCAGAAGCTCGCGCTCATGCGCGCGAGCGTCGAGGAGTTCCTCAATGTGGAAGCCGAGCTCGGCGGCGGACTTCTGACCGACTACGCGCTGCGCAAAAACGCGCAGTTT
>CALAAN010000339.1 GCA_937884915.1 uncultured Oscillibacter sp. | reverse complement strand
GAAGCCGAAATCCTCGTACATCTTTTTCACATACGTCTGCGCCTCGATCGTGATCCTGTCGGCGTGCAGCTTATCTTTCGCCGTGTCGATGGCTGCGGCGACGATTTGCTTTCCCAGGCCGCAGCGCCGCTTCACGGCGATCACGCGGCCGATGGCAACCTCGGGGAACACCGCGCCGCACGGCAGGACGCGCGCATAGGCCTCGATGCCGTCCTCATCCCGCAGCCAGACGTGGTAGGCGTCCTCGTCCGCGTCGTCGACCTCCTGATAGTAGCATTTCTGCTCTACGACAAAGACCGACACGCGCAGCTTGTAGATCTCATAGAGTTCTCGCGCTGTGAGATCGGAAAAGTGCTTGACGAACAACTCCATGCGCTTTTCCTCAGCGGATGAAGTGTGTGGCGATGTGCGGCTCGACCTCGGGCAGGCCGAACTGCTCCTTGCCGAGCGCGATGCTCTTCATCAAAAACGTCATGTTGCGCGCGAGCGTGCGCATCGTCTGGCGGCCCTCGCCGTCCTGCTCCGCCTCGCCCGGCGTGCGGCCATGGATGCTGTTCCAGTACTGGCTGGACGCGACCGGCATGCCGGAGATGGTGAAATACTTGTTGAGCTCGTCGAACGTCGCCGAGCAACCGCCGCGGCGCGCGCAGACGACGCTCGCGCCGACCTTCATCGTCTTGTCAAACGGCGTGCTGTAAAAGAGCCGGTCGAGACAGGCGATGAGCGTCGCGTTCGCGGACGCATAGTAGACAGGACTCGCCACAACAAGGCCGTCCGCCTGCTCGAACTTCGGCGCAAGCTCGTTGACTACGTCGTCAAAGACGCACCTGCCGAGCTTGTAGCACGCGCCGCAGGCCGTGCAGCCGCGCACGGCCTGATTGCCGATGAGCACGGTCTCGACATTCACGCCGTTTGCCTTGAAGACCTCCTCCATCTCGCGCAGCGCGACGGCGGTGTTGCCGCTTACGTGCGGGCTGCCGTTGAGCATCAGTACCTTCAATTCCTCCATTGCTGTCTCCTCCTGTATCTTTTGCGCAGCGCCGAGCGCTTGCCCTGCTCAGCGCGCGCTGGTTTCTATTTGCCGCCCATCTCAGGTGGATTTATTCCTCGCCCGCGTCCTCTGACACGCGGTGGGCTTTGCGCTCTTTTTTGTAGCGGTACATATTGTGGTCGGCGCGGTCCTTGACCGTGACGACATTCTCGCTCAAAAGCGCTGCCGAGCCGAACGACACCGTCGGCAGGAAGTCAAGCTCCTTGCGACGCTCGTCCAGCCGCCGCACAAACTCTTTTGCACAGGCGTGCTCCTTGTCGCCGTCGCGCAGCAGCACACAGAATTCGTCACCGCCCGTGCGATAGCAGTAGCCGTGGCGCGCATAGGCGCGCTTGATGCACGCGGCGATCTCGGCAAGGCAGATGTCGCCCTTAAGGTGGCCATAGCGGTCGTTGACCTGCTTGAAGTCGTCCACGTCGAAGACGACAAGCATTCCGCCGCTGCGGCGCATCTCCGCCGTGCGATTGAGATAGCTGTTCTGATTCAAAAGTCCCGTGAGTGCGTCGAGTTGGTTCCACATCTCGCTGCAATAAATAAAGTAGAGCACCGAGAGCAGCGTGATGCACAGCCACGTCACATGCAGCTGCGGCAGTGCAATCTGGATGATCGTCTCCGCCGCCAGAAAGACGATGAGCGGATAGATCAGCACGCGGCTTCTGTTCTGGAACACACCCGCTGTGATAGCCGTACAGGCCGTAAGATAGATAAGAGCCGCAAAATATGCCGCAACGTAAATGCCGAAATGCTCTCCGCGCGAATAAATATTGTCTGCGCTCACAGAAAATACCATCCCGTCCGTCAGGGTCAGCGCCAGCAGAAGAAGATACGCCGCCTCACATGCAGCCGCCGCTTTGAATCCGCGCCGGACGCTTTGCTTTTTATCCAGCACATGCACAAGGCAGAGTGGTACCGCGGGCGACAGGCCGAAGCCGAGATAATTCGACAGGATATTCAGCCAGCGTAAGTGCATCGGCGCGCCGTCGACCAGAATCGTGATGACCTCGAGGATCGAGATCGCGCCGATGAGCACAAAGGCGAGGAAAAAGCCGCGCTTCTGCTTACCGTTGAGCGTTTCGCTCAGCTTTGTGAGGATGCACATGAACGTCAGCACGAAGAGGTCGATCGTCGTTAAAACCAAGAAATACTGATCTATCATAAAATCAAAAATACTTTCTGCCAGAATAAAAGGCCGCTCACCGGCCCGACAAAATTCTCCCAATTCATCCGCCTTGGGACAAACTTTGTCGTAGTATATCACAAAGTTTGGCATTTGCAAAGCGCGAAGTCAAGACCACCCGTAAAACGGGTGGCTTGCACAAGCCCTATAAGGGCTTAAG
>CALAAN010000338.1 GCA_937884915.1 uncultured Oscillibacter sp. | reverse complement strand
AGGATCCACGCGTTGACGCTCTGGCCGCACTGCTCGGCGGCGTGGCGGATCTGGGCCTTGCTCGGCGTCTGGTCTTTACGCAATTTGATCGTGATCTTTTCGACGTTCTCTCGTTCCCACTTGAGCGACGCGCGGCGCTGCGCCTCGGATGTTTTCGGCTTCATCGGCTTTCCTCCGCGTCTAAGGCAGACGGCGCGGCATCCGTTGCACCGGCAGGCTTTTCGCGAGTGCTGGGGGGCATTACCTGCCGTTTCTTTGCGTCTCGGTCTGCCTGAGTGAGGATAGCCCGCTCGATAAATGCGGAAACGTCCTCGCTTTCGGCTTCTGCGGCGCGCTGCGCGGCGTTAAGGGCCACGGGTGTCAAATATCCCTCGGGCGAGCCTTGACGCGCTCCTGCGCCGTTTGGCGGGGCATTATGCGCATATCCTCGAGACGCTGCGGCAAAGCTGCGGGCACTGTCCATTGCAAGCCGCAATCCGCTCTTTGCTTCGAGCGCTTCCAGAATATAGCGGTTTGTGCTCTTGTTCTCGCTGGCGGCGGCGGCTTTGATCTGCTCCGCGCCGCCCTTCGGAACGACAACGGCGAGCCGGTCATAGTTGTTTTTGTTGTACTTGGCAATTGCTTTAATGCTTGCATGGTTCTTTTTTGTGCTGTTCATTTCTTCGTTCATGCTTGGCCTCCTTTCTCACTTGCATATTATACTGCAAAAACGGGTGCGCGTCTACTCTAATTGCGTAATTTGGCAATATGCGACAAAGAAAGATACGTCGTAACTGTGCAATATTGCAAAAAATCGTAACTCCGCAATAATATGCTTGACAGCTTAACGTAACTGTGTTAGTATGCAACCATACCAAGCAACCACGACAACAAATTCAGGAGGTTCCCACCATGACAAACATCTTTGCAGCCTGTAAGACGCTGGACGAGCTCAAGAAGGCCTACAAGGCCGCAGCGCTCAAGAATCATCCCGACCTCGGCGGCGACACCGCCACCATGCAGGCCATCAACGCCGCATATGAAGAGCGGTTCGACATCCTCAAGCGCAACCTCAACACCGCCGCCGCAGCGGACGAGACCGGCAAGACCCACGCCACCGCCGAGACCGCGGGCGACTTGATCGCCATCATCGACGCGCTGCTCAAGCTCGACGGCCTCGAGATCGAGCTTTGCGGTAGATGGCTGTGGATCGGCGGCAACCCCCGCGAGCACAAGGACGCCTTAAAGGCGGCGGGCTGCCGCTGGTGCAGCACCAAAAAATTATGGTCGTGGCATTTCGCAGACGAGGGCTGCGGCTACCACAAGGGCCGCCGCTCCACGATGGACCAGATTCGCAGCAAGTACGGCAGCACGACCTTTTCCCGTTCCGCCACATCCGAC
>CALAAN010000337.1 GCA_937884915.1 uncultured Oscillibacter sp. | reverse complement strand
CAGCTGCGCGCCGAGCGTCTTGATGATCGTGCCGATCAGCAGCGAGCAGAACAGGCCCTGCGCCATCGCGCCGAGCGCGTCGATGCCGTAGCGCCTAGCCGAGACTTCAATGTTTTTGCGTTTGCAGAACGCTTTGAATTTTTCCATGATATCCTCACAGCCTAAAAATAAAATAGCGTCATGTACAAGTGTCTTGACACGTGCACATGACACTATAATCGCATGTGTGAGGATTGTCAACCCTTAATTTCCGCTTTCCTCCAGCAGGACGTGCAGCGCGCGCAGCGCACTCTTCGTGCGCTTGAACGCCGCCTCGTCGGGACAAGAGAGCGTGTGCAGGTGGATGCCGTCGGTGAGGCTCGACAAAGGCTCCGCCTTTTTGCAGCGCTCGATGAACTGCCCGACCTCGTAGCGGTTCGAAATTTGTAGCGGGCCGGTGAGCTGGCCGTAGATGGGGTGATCGACAATGACGTCGATGACCGTGCAGCCGTTGTCGACGATGGTGTTGAGCTCAGCCTCCATCTCCTGCGGCGTGTGCTTCACGGCCACGCGGCGGACAATGCCGCGCGCCTCCTTCGGCGTCACATAGCCGCGCGGAGTCGCGAGGATCTCCTCGCCTGCGGAGCGCAGCAGCGCGATATCGCCCACGATGATCTGGCGCGAGACAGAGAATTTTTCCGCCAGCGCGGAGGCGCTGACCGGCGCGTCCGCCGCGTGCAGCACGTCGGCAATGGCCTTTCGCCGCTCGTCAGAATGCATTCGCTCTTCCTCCCCTTTTCGCGTCAAAGCGCTAAATTTCGATTACGTTTTGTATTGTAAAAATCAAAAATTACAGTTTGTTGTCGTATTTTGCCGATTTAATACTCAAAGCAACTGCCGCCGACGAACTCTCGCACGATGGAGTCGCGCGGGACATAGTCCGTGCGCAGCGGCGGCACGGAGTTGACGACGTCCATCAGGTCGCTCAGCCCGTGCTCGGCGATAAACTGATCGTCGAGCTGGCTGTAAAACTCGGGAATTTCCTTCAAGTACCGCGCGAGGATGCATGGCTCGTAGTCGTGGAACGTGTCGATGTGGATGCTTGCGTTCGGCTTGTTCGGCATGATGTAGTTGAGCTCGCCGCGGTCGACGCTCTCGGCGCGCTCGACGGTCTCACGCAGGGAATGGCCGCGGCCCTGATAGTCGCGGATCATGCGGCGCGCCACGCGCAGCTGCTCGGGACGCACGATGCGGTCCTTGTGCGTGATGATACGCGTGCGCGGGGCGACATAAACGCCCGTGGCCTCGCTTCTGAGCTGGTCGAAAATGAGCGGGTTGAGCATGTGGATACCCTCGGCGATGATGACGGCGTCCTTATCTCCCTGCATGGGCTTGCAGCCGCCGACGCCGCCGGTCTTAAA
>CALAAN010000336.1 GCA_937884915.1 uncultured Oscillibacter sp. | reverse complement strand
GCCGCCGGCTCCACCATCACCGACGAGGTGCCCGCCGATTCCCTCGCCATCGCGCGCGAGCGTCAGGTCAACAAGCCCGGCTGGGCGGAACAGTGGCGCGCGGCGCACGAGAAAAAGTAACTTCATAAATTTTTTTATAAACAGAGGAGTACATCAACATGATCTCTCACGGTAAGGACATCAAGATTTTCACCGGCAATGCAAACCCCAAACTGGCAGCGGACATCTGCAAGATCATCGGCACCAAGCTCGGCGAGAGCGAGGTCAAGAGCTTTGCAGACGGCGAGGCCTCCGTCTCCCTGTACGAGACCGTGCGCGGCAGCGACGTGTTCCTCGTTCAGTCCACCTGCAAGCCCGTCAACGACAGTCTGATGGAGCTTCTCATCATGGTCGACGCCTGCCGCCGCGCTTCCGCCGGCCGCATCACCGCCGTCATGCCCTACTTCGGCTATGCCCGTCAGGACCGCAAGGCCAAGAGCCGCGACCCCATCTCCGCCAAGCTCGTGGCCAACATGCTCGTCGCCGCAGGCGTTGACCGCGTGCTGACGATGGACCTGCACGCCAACCAGATCCAGGGCTTCTTCGATATCCCCGTGGATAACCTCTTCGGCAACCCCATCTTCGTCGACTACTACGCCAAGAAGTTCGGTTCCGTGTGCGAGGACATGGTCGTCGTCTCCCCCGACGTCGGCTCCGTCGCCCGTGCCCGCACCTTCGCTCAGAAGCTGCACATGAACCTTGCCATCGTCGATAAGCGCCGCCAGAAGGCCAACCAGTGCGAGGTCATGAACGTTATCGGCGACGTTGAGGGCAAGGAGTGCATCCTCTTCGACGATATGGTCGACACCGCCGGTTCCCTCTGCAACGCGGCCAAGGCCATCGTTGAGGTCGGCGGCGCGAAGAAGGTCTACGCCTGCGCGTCCCACGGCGTCCTCTCCGGCCCCGCGCTCGAGCGCCTGGCCAACAGCAGCATCGAAGAGCTCGCCCTGCTCGACACCATCCCCGCCCCTGCCAGCGAAGAGGAACTCGCCAAGTCCCGCATCAAGTACCTGACCGTCGCGCCCATGTTCGCCGAAGCGATCGAACGCACGTACCAGGAGATCTCTATTGCAAAGCTGTTTAACTAAAACTCCCTATAGGAATTAGTTAAATAACTTTGCTGTTATGACCCGCTGCGTGGGAGTAATATGCCGCGCGTTGCGCGGCTGGAAAACCTCCCGCACTGTGCGGAAGTGCGCTAAAAGGGGGTATTCTCTTCTCGAAGAGAATACCCCCTTTTGAACCCCCAGAGAAGGACGAGGGGCCTTCCCCCTCGACCCCGCACATTGGCAGTCTCGATCTTGAAGAGCTGCACACGCTGCGCAATCAGGTGCGGTGTACATGGCTTCGCCATGAACCCCTACGTTTCGTTACATGTCGCAACCGCGCCTTACTATCGTGAGGCGCGTGTGACGTTCCCTCGGCGGCAGACTGCCTGCGAAATGCGGCATTGCTGACGCTCGCCGCATTGTGGAGACTGGCGGTAGACGGAAATTAGTCTGTACTTCTACA
>CALAAN010000335.1 GCA_937884915.1 uncultured Oscillibacter sp. | reverse complement strand
GGGCTGGATCGCCACGCACGACGAGGAGGCGCGCAAGGTGTTCCTGTCGCACCGCGACTATAACTTGATCAGCTGCGGCATGTTCGACGATGCCATCGCCTCCGTCGCCCTGCGCCACAGCGATGTGATGCTCAAGCGCAACCAGCGCATCGTGCGCGAGAACCTCGCCATCCTCGATGACTGGATCAAGGAGAACCCGCACTTTTTCTACACCAAGCCCAAAGCCGGCACGACCGCGCTCGTCTACTACGATTTCGACATCCCCTCCTACGAGTTCTGCAAGCGCATGTACCACGAGACCGGCGCGTTCGTCACGCCGGGCGACTGCTTCGAGCAGCCCCACAGCATGCGCGTCGGCTACGCCTGCGATGTCGACACGCTCAAAGACGGCCTCGCCGCGGTGACGAAGTTTGCCGCGACGCTCAAATAAGGGGGACGCTGCCATGATGAGCAAAATGACCGTCCTCAATGGCGAAGACATTGAATCCCTGCTGACCGTCCCCATGGCCATCGACGCCGTGGAGCAGGCGTATCTTGAAAAGAGTCGGGGGCAGGCCTCGACCTGGCCGATCGTGTGTCATGATTTTATCACGGGTGAGGCTGACCTTGACATCAAGTCCGGCAATCTCGACGGGCTGGGCTTCTACGGGCTCAAGGTCGTGTCGTGGTTCGGCGCGAACCCCGACAAGGGACTGCCCGCGCTGTACGGCACGTCGCTTCTCTTCGACCTCAAGACCGGCGCGCCGAAGGCGCTTTTGAATGCCGGCCCCATCACGCATTTCCGCACCGGCGCGGCGGGCGCCATCGGCGCCAAGTACCTCGCCCGTCCGGATTCCAAGGTGCTCACGATGGCGGGCAGCGGCGCGCTCGCGCCGTACCTCATCGCCTGCACGCTCTATTTGATGCCGCAGATCGAGCAGGTCTGCCTCGTCAATCCCCACAACGCCGCCCAAAAGGCGGCAAGCGTGCTTCCCGCCGTCACCGAAGAGGTGAAAAAGCTCTTATCGGACAGCGGAAAGGCGCTGACCGCGAAGATCGAGGCCAGCGATATTGAGACCGCCGTCAAGGCGAGCGACATCATCCTGACCGCTACGCCCGCGCGCGAGCCGTTCCTGCGCGCGGAGTGGGTGCGCCCGGGCACGCACATCAGCTGCGTGGGCGCGGACATGTCCGGCAAGCAGGAGATTGAGAGCAAGATTTTCCGCACAGCCAAGGCCTTTGCCGATGACGAGGCGCAGTGCCTGTCCGTCGGCGAGTGCGAGATCCCGCACAAGGACGGTTCCCTCTCCGCCATCGCCGCCGAGATCGGCGACGTCATCGCGGGGACGAAGCCCGGCCGCACGGGTGCGGACGAGATCACCGTTTTCGACTCCACGGGCATCGCGCTCCAGGATATCGCAAGCGCCGCGGCGCTGTTGAACGCCGCGGAAAAGAGCGGCAGGGGCAGCCGTATCGAGCTGTAAGAAAAGCAGATAAAAAGCCGTCCGGTCATCGACCGGACGGCTTTTCTGTTGTAAGAGGTTTTCATCTTGGCTCTGCTCCCGCACAAAAAGTGCAGGGTAAGTCCAATGGCCGCGCCGATGAGCGGCGGGCAGACCCAGCCGAGGCCGCGGATGACCTGCGCGACGATGCTGCCGCTCAGCCGAGCTTCTGCGCAAGGTCCTCGAGTGCGGCGGTCATCGCCTCTTCAAACGAGGGGTGCGGGCGCATGGCCAGCAGGAACTGATCGACCGTCATGTGGTTGGCGAGCGCCTGCGAGACGCCGCCGATCATGTCGCTCGAATGCTCGCACATGAGCTGCGCGCCGAGAAGCTCGCGCGTTTCGACGTTTGCGACGAACTTCATAAAGCAGCGGCCCGGGTCGGCGATAAGCGTCTTGGCGTTGTCGAACATGACGTGCTTGCCGACCTTGACGGGCATCCCCGCCTCCTTGGCCTCGGCTTCGGTCATGCCGACGACCGCGATCTCCGGACGGCAGTAGATGCAGCTCGGCACGACGGACATGGACGTGTGATTTTCTTTGCCGCAGAGCATGTCGACGCAGGCGATGCCCTGCGCGGTCGCGACGTGGGCGAGCTGAATTTTGGCCGAGACATCGCCGATGGCGTAGATGTGGGGGATGCTTGTTTCGTAGCGCTCATTCACGGCGATGCTGCGGCGGTTCATCTCGACGCTGAGGCCATCCGCGAACAGTCCGTCGCAGTACGGGCGGCGACCGATGGCGCAGAGCACGGCCTCGCCGGAGACGGTCTCGTTCTTTTCCTTGCAGGTGAAGTTAACGGCGACGTCCTCGCCCGCCTTCTCGACGCTCTGGACCATTGCGTTCGTGAAGACCTTCACGCCCTGCTTTTTGAGGATGAGCGCGAGGTTCTGGCCGAGCTCTTTGTCCATGTTGGGCAGCAGTCGGTCCATGCCTTCGATGACGGTCACCTCGCAGCCGAGGTCGGCGTAGAACGTCGCAAACTCGATGCCGATGACGCCGCCGCCGATGATGACGATGGAGCGGTACAGGTGGTCGCAGCCCTCAAGTAGTTCGTCAGAGGTCATCGCGAGCTCGAGGCCGGGGATCGGCGGGCGGGATGGGACGGAGCCCGTGGCGATGAGAATATCGTCGCAGGTGTAGTCGGCGGCGTTGCCCTCGGCATCCGTCACGCGGACTGCGCCGGGCGCGGTGATGAGCGCCGTGCCGCGCAGAAAGTCGATCTTCGCGGTCTTGAAGAGCGATTCGATGCCGGAGGACAGCTTCTGCGAAATTTCGCGCTTGTAGGCGAAGATCTCACCCATGTCGGCGCGGATGTCGTCGGTGTGGATACCGACGTGCGCGCCGTGCCTGGCGTCGTGGAAGATCTGAGAAGAGTGCAGCAGCGTTTTCGTCGGGATGCAGCCGCGGTTTAAGCAGGTGCCGCCCGCCTCGCGCTTTTCGACGACGGCAACCTTCTTGCCGAGCTTGGCCGCATGGAGCGCGGCCTCGTAGCCGCCGGGGCCCGCGCCGATGACGATGAGTTCATAATGAGCCATAGTAGTTCTTTCCTTTTTGAGAGCAATGCCGCCGACTTTTCGGCGGCATTGCGTGATTGGTAGAGATGTTCAGATGTCCTGCTCGCGCAGCAGCGCGCAGAGGTTGCCTGAATAGTCGCGGCACTCCCCCGCCGACTGCACGCGCTCGCAGAGCGCGTCGACGGCGAAGCGGCAGCCGCGCAGCGCCTGCGCAAGCGGCGCGGCGAACTCCGCGTCCATCGCGTCGGACCAGACGGCGGCATCGGCGACGCAGCCGTTTTCGACGGCAAGCTCGATCGTGACCTCGCCCCACGAAAAGCGCTTGGCGCAGGAGAACGAGCACGGCACGCTCTTGCCGTACACCCAGTCGTAGCTGTGGAAGCGCTGATAGCGGCGCTCGATCTCGGCGGCGTTGAAGTCCTCCTCGTGGAGCTCTTCTGCCTTGAGGCCGTAGACGGTCTCAAGCGCCTTGACCATGGCTTGCGCCATGCCGTCGATCGTGAGATCAGGCTTGAGTTCCGTCAGGTTGATGACGCGCGAGCGCACGGACGCGACGCCCTTGCTCTCGAGCTTCGTCTTCGACGGCGTAAGGTACTTGCCAAGGTTTGCCATGTCGACATTCACGAGCAGCGTCCCGTTGTGGAACGAACAGCCCGCGTGGGAGTAGAACGAATTGCCGGAGAATTTGCAGCCGTTCGTCAGAATGTCGTTCCGGCCCGAAATTTCCGCCGGAATGCCGAGACTACGGCAGGCTTCGACGATCACGCTCTGCTGGCGGCGCAGGTCATAGTCCTGCGTGCGAAGCGAAAATGTAAAGTTGAGGTTCCCCAGATCGTGGTAAACCGCGCCGCCGCCGGAGAGACGGCGGGCGAGCGTCCCGCCGTCATGCTCGAGCTCGGTCGTGCGGCATTCCTGCCACGCGTTCTGGTTGCGGCCGATGACGACCGTGTGCTTATTCTGCCAGAGGTAGAGAATGCAGGTGTCCGCGCCGACGGTATCGGTCAGATACTCTTCAAGCGCCAGATTGCGGTGCGGGTCGGTGCAGGCACCGATAAAATACTGTAATTTCTGGATCATGCAAACTGATAACGTAAAACCATGTTGCGCGCCGCGCCGACTTCGTCGAGACGGCGGACGGGCGTGGAGTGGGGAGCGGTGTGGAGCGCCTCGGGATCGGAGTGCGCGAGTTCGAAGAGCTTGCAGTAGATGTCGCAGACCTCGTCCATGGTCTCCTTGCTCTCGGTCTCGCAGGGTTCGATCATCAGCGCCTCGTGGATGATGAGCGGGAAGTACATCGTGGGCGGGTGCAGGCCGAAGTCGAGCATGCCCTTGGCAAGGTCGAGCGCGGAGACGCCCGTCTCCTTGTGGAGATCGACGAGCGACATGACGAACTCGTGCATGCAGATCTCGTCATACGCCATGGTGAAGGTGTCCTTGAGCTTTGCGCGCATATAGTTCGCGTTCAGCACAGCGTTCATCGCCGCCTCGCGGATGCCGGACTTGCCGAGCGTAAGCACGTAAGTCAGTGCGCGCACGACGACGTCGAAGTTGCCGTAGAACATTTTCACGCGGCCGATGGACTTTTCAGGATACTCGAAGCCGTATTTGCCGTCCTTTTCAACGACCAGCGGGCCGGGCATGTACTTTTTGAGGAATTCCTTGCAGCCGACCGCGCCTGCGCCGGGACCGCCGCCGCCGTGCGGCGTGGCAAACGTCTTGTGCAGGTTCGAGTGGATGCAGTCAAAGCCCATATCGCCCGGACGGACGACGCCCATGACCGCGTTCAGGTTCGCGCCGTCATAGTAGCAAAGGCCGCCGGCTTCGTGGACGATCTTCGTGATCTCGAGAATGTTCTTGTCGAAAATGCCGACGGTGTTGGGGTTCGTGAGCATGAGGCCCGCGGTGTCGGGGCCGACCGCCTTGCGCAGCGCGTCCAGATCGACGCAGCCGTCGGAGCCGGAGGGGATGTTCACGACCTGATAGCCGCACATCGCAGCCGTCGCCGGGTTGGTGCCGTGGGCAGAGTCCGGAACGATGATCTTCGTTCTGGCGGTGTCTCCGCGGTCGGTGTGGTACGCCTTAATGAGAAGCACGCCCGTAAACTCACCGTGCGCGCCCGCAGCGGGCTGGAAGGTGACGGCGTCCATGCCGAAGACCTCGCCGAGCTCGGCGCCGAGCACGTGCAGCGCCTCCAGAGCGCCCTGTACGGTCTCCACGGGCTGTAAGGGGTGCAGCTGCGTGAAGCCGGGAAGCGCGGCCATATCTTCGTCGATCTTCGGGTTATACTTCATCGTGCACGAGCCGAGCGGATAGAAGCCGTCGTTCACGCCGTGAATGCGCTTGCAAAGGGCGGTATAGTGACGCGTCAGCTCGTTTTCACTCACGTGCGGCAGACGGAGCGCAGTCGTGCGCTCGGTGGAGAGCTTGTACTCCGGAACGTCGCAGGCGGGGAGAAGATGCAGGCAATGGCCTTCTGCGCCCTGCTGGAAAATCAGTTTCATTTGCCGAGCACCTCCTTCACGATCGCGACAACTTCATCGAGCTTTTCTTTGCTGACGAGCTCCGTGACGCACCACAGAATGCCGCCGTCGACTTCTGCGCCGCCGAGAATGTTCTTCTCCGCCAGCGCGTCGAGGATCTTCTTGCGGCAGTTGGGGCAGGCCGTCTCGGTGACGAACTCGTGGAAGAATTCGCCGGTGTACTTCAGCTTGCAGCCGATCTTTTCAAGCTCCGAGGCAAGATAATGCGCCTTGGAAAGGCAGAGCCTTGCGCACTGCTTCATGCCGGCTTCGCCCATCGCGGTCATGTAGATGCCGGCG
>CALAAN010000334.1 GCA_937884915.1 uncultured Oscillibacter sp. | reverse complement strand
AGACTGCCAATGTGCGGGGTCGAGGGGGAAGACCCCTCGTCCTTTCTCTTGGGGGTCTAAGGGGGATATTCTCTTTCGAGAAAGAGAATATCCCCCTTAGCCGCGCCCCCACACGGTGTGGGGGAACAAGGTGCAGCGCTGCGCGCTGCCAATTCGCGCAATTTGCATGAGAAGCTGCAAACTTGTAAACCATTTTGAAAATAGAGGTTGATAGTTCGCCCGCATCATGTTATGATGTCTCCAGTTTTTGTGAAAAACAGGGAGGATCACCATGAAAAACATCAAAACAAGAGATTTGATCTACTGCGCGCTGTTCGCCGCGCTGACGGCCATCGGCGCGTTTATCCATTTCCAGCTCTTCCAGGCGACGATCACGCTGCAATTCTTCTTCACGGCGATGGCGGGATTGCTGCTGGGCGCGAAGCTCGGCGCGCTGTCGCAGCTTCTCTATGTGGCGCTCGGCCTTGTCGGCGTGCCCATTTTCGCGGCGGGCGGCGGCTTTGGCTACATCTTTAACCCCACGTTCGGCTTCCTGCTGGGTCTGATCCCCACGGCGTGGGTCATCGGCAAGATCGCCGAAAAGGACCGCTCCGTGCCGCGTCTTCTGCTCGCGTGCTTTGTCGGCCTTGCGGTGCTGTACCTCGTGGGCCTTCCCTATATCGCGCTGATCGTCAACGTCTACAAGGGCGGTAACGTGAGCGGAATGACGCTTGCCACGGCCTACATGCTGCCCTATCTTCCCGGCGACTGCCTCAAGATCGTCGTGAGCGTGATCCTCGCGCCGCGTATCCTGAAGGCCATGGCGCGTAATTCATAAAAAATTCATCAAAATGTTGCATTTGCAACTTCTATAAGGCCGGCAAAATGTGGTAGACTAACGCCAGTGAACGGCAAGACATTCACATTTTCTGATAAAACTTTATGGAGGTAGCAATTATGAAAAAGTGGCTTTGCAAGGTTTGCGGTTATATCTATGAAGGCCCCGAGGCTCCTGCGGAGTGCCCCGTGTGCCACGCCAAGAGCAACATGTTCGAAGAGGTCAAGGGCGAGATGAAGCTCGCTGCAGAACATGAGCTTGGCGTTTATGCCAAGACGGTGAAGAACAATCCGGAGCTTTCGGAAGAGGATAAGAAATATATCTTTGACCAGCTGATGGCCAACTTCCACGGCGAGTGCAGTGAAGTCGGCTTGTATCTTTGCATGGCGCGCATTGCGCACCGCGAGGGCTATCCCGAGATCGGTCTGTACTGGGAGAAGGCTGCTCACGAGGAAGCGGAACACGCCGCGAAGTTTGCCGAACTGCTCGGCTCCGATCTTGAGCCCCATATGACGGCCAGCACGAAGGAAAACCTCAAGTGGCGCGTCGACTGCGAGTTCGGCGCCACGAGCGGCAAGTTCGACCTCGCCCTGTGCGCGAAGAAGAACGGCCTCGACGCCATCCACGACACCGTGCACGAAATGGCCCGCGACGAGGCCCGTCACGGCCGTGCCCTCAAGGGTCTGCTGGAGCGCTATTTCAAGTAAGCCGAAGGCACTGAAAAATCAAGCGATTTTCGAGAGGAAGCACCGCAAGGTGCTTCCTCTTTTTTACGCTTTGCGGGAAGTGAGAGTGGATAAAGAGGCGGATGTGCGTTCCTGTTTTCGCCGATAAAATCATCAAAAGTGGCAATTTAAAAAGTGGGATGTTATGCTGCCCCAGACCATTCACACAGCGGGCCGCTCCCGCATGAAAAAAGCAAGGCTCTTGCGAGCCTTGCTTTTTTGATTCACTTGCGGCTTCCTTACTTGACCTGATCGGCGCGGTACAGGAAGGTGACGATCTGCGCGCGGGTGCAGGCGTCGTCGGGGGAGAACGTCGTGGCGCTCGTGCCGGTGGTCACATCATTCATGTAGCACCAGGCCACAGACTCATAGCACCACTCGGGCACATCGGTGAACGGGAGCTGGAACATCCAATCGCCCGTGAAACCCTTGCCCTGCGACTGCTCATAGCGGTACAGGAACGCTGCGCACTGGGCGCGCGTGCAGCTCTCGTTCGGGGAGAACGTGGTCGCGCTCGTGCCGGTCGTGATGCCGTTCTCGACGGCCCACAGAACGGCGTTATAGTAGTAGTCGCTCGCGGTCACGTCGGTGAACGGATTCACCGTGGACTTGACGGCGGGGCTGCCGGCGGCGCGGTACAGGAAGGTGACGATCTGGGCGCGCGTGCAGGCGGCGTCAGGGGAGAACGTCGTGGCGGAAGTACCCTCGGTCACGCCCTTTTCCAAGGCCCATGCGACCGCGGGAGCATAGTAGGCGTTCTCGGGGACGTCGACAAAGGTCTGCGCGCTCTTCTTGACGAACGTGCCGTTGACCTCGACCTTGCCCGCGGGCATGGTGAAGGTGTAGGTGCCATCGCGCTGCTCGGTCAGGCGGATGGTGTCGCCATCGGCGTCGGCAGCGGTCAGGCGGTCGAGCTCGTAGCCGTCAGCGGGCTTGACGGTGATCGTCACGGTGTCGCCCTTGGAGGCGGTCTTCGGGCTCACGGTGATGGTGCCGTTCTCGGTCTTGCCGACGCTGATGGAAGAGCCGGAGGAAGAGGAGCTGCTGGAGCCGATGTGACGCCAGACAGCCGTCAGGGTCACGTTGTCGGTAATGGTGTACTCAGCGCCTGCATTATAGGCCTTCGAGCCGTCCGTCCAGTAGAGGAACGTATATCTGCCGCTGCGGGTAGGCGTGGGCAGAACCAAGGTGCTGCCATCGACGGTAGTGAGCTTCTGCTCATCAGTTTCGCCGTCGTTGTAGTCCAGCGTCACGGTGTACTTTGTCGTGCTGGTGGAGTTCTCCAAATCAGTAACAGTGCCGCCGTTGGCTTCCTTTGCAGCATCTTTAGCATCATCCACCGAGGGATAATAGCTGTAAGGAGTATCGCCCTTGCCAGTGTTGAGCTCGGCGTTTAGGCTGCTATCCAGATACTCCTTTTTAACCGGCTCGGAGAAGTGACCGCCCGAGACGGTAAGATTTGTGTTGTCGTTAACTTGGAGTGCACCGGAGATGTTACCGCCAGTGATGGAAGCACTTGCCTTGTTTGTTGTAGAAGGAGCAGAAGGGTTCAAATAGATAGTATCATAGTCGCTCAGACGAATCGCAGCGGTAGTACCGGAAATGTTACCACCGGAGATTTTGCCGATTGTACCAACGGAGTTGTACTTATCAGAGCTGAGATTCCAAATACCAATGCTGCCAGCGGTGATTGCACCACCGGTGATCTCACCGATAGAACCCCAGTTCTGGATGCAGGACTCATCTGTGGAGGAGAAGGTGCCGCCGCTGATTTTGTCAATGGTGCCCTCATTCTTGAAAGCAATGAAACCGTCCTGCGTGAACGTGCCACCGGAGATTTCACCAATCGAACCGGAATTGCAGAACAGAGAAGAGAATTTACCGACGGCGAGGAATTCGCCACCAGAAATTTTGGAAATTGTTGCGTCGGCGGCGTTATACACGACATACCAACTGTTGCCGTTTGCGCTGCTGGCGTCAATGCTGGCATCAACACTACGGGTAAATTTACCGCTCTTGATTTCGGTAATAGTACCGGCGTTGTAAACAGCAGCACGGCCATGGCTCACATTGTCAACGACACCGCCGCCGACACTATCAAGGATGGTTAAAGTGCCGTTGTTAGTGATAGTGTGCTTGCGGGAAGATTCTGCAACAGCCTCATCCTGAGGAGTTGCAGAGTCGACGATTTTGTGACCGTTCAAGTCAAGGGCCAGATTCGCATCATTGGGAATAGTAATACTTTCGACAGCATCATTCAGTAAAATTACGGTGCCGGTCTTATTAGCAGCAATGGCGGATTCAACGGTAGCATAGTAAGAACCGCCGACTTGCGCGACAGGATAGATCGGAAGAGCACAC
>CALAAN010000333.1 GCA_937884915.1 uncultured Oscillibacter sp. | reverse complement strand
CAACAAACGGATGCAGCAGCGCGCCGTAGCCCTTGGAAAGGCGCACCATCGTGTCGTAAATCGCGGCGTCACCATGGGGGTTTAAGCGCATCGTCTGTCCGACGATGTTCGCGCTCTTCGTGCGCGCGCCGGTGAGAAGCCCCATCTTGTACATCGTATAAAGAAGTTTTCGGTGCGAGGGCTTGAAGCCGTCGATCTCCGGAATGGCGCGCGAGACGATGACGGACATCGCGTAGGGCATGTAGTTCGTTTCCAGCGTCTCAGTGATATTCTGCTCCACCACGTCCGCGTGGAGGCCCATGACGTTCGGGTCCGCGCGGCGGTGGGTCTGCTTGGGTGTTTTGTCGCTTTTCTTCATTCGGATACCTCAAGATCTGCGGCGGCAGAAAATGGCCGCCGGTCATACTATTTCTAATATATCTTATCACACTTTTTTATGCTCTGCAACACCGCCGAGAAAGAGAAAATTGCCGCAAAATGCCATTTTTTCGCCAAAGACGTACAATAACGCATCAAGCAAAAAAGGAAGCGCTCTGCGATGCAGAGCGCTTCCTTTTTTGCTGTTTTCATTTTCTGCGCCACACCGAGGGCATCAGGAGCACAAGCAGCGGCATGATCTCAAGCCGGCCGAGCAGCATGATGGCACTCATCGTGAGCTTGCTGATGCCGGAGAGGAAGCCGAAGTTGCACGTCGGTCCCACTGCGCCAAGACCGGGGCCCACGTTGCTGATGGCCGTGAGCGAGGCGGTGAACGCCGCGGTAAAGTCGATGTCGTCAAGCGTCAAAACGAGCGTGCCGAGCAGCAGAATCGCGATATAGGCGAAGAAAAAGACCGAGACGGACGAAACCGTCTCCTCCGTCACACGGTGGCCGTCGAGCGTGATGGGACGCACCTCGCGCGAGTGCATCACGCGCCGCAGATCACGCCGCAGCGACTTGCACAAAAGCACAAAGCGCGAGACCTTGACACCGCCCGCCGTGGAACCCGCACAGCCGCCGAAAAACATCACCAGCACAAGGATGCAGCGGCAGAACTGCGGCCAGAGGTCAAAATCCTCCGTGCAGTAGCCGGTCGTGGAGATGAGCGTTGTGACCTGGAAGGCCGCGTTTTCGATGGCCGATCCGATGTCGCGCCCCGTGCGCAGGATCAGGTCCGCCGCGATCATGGCCGACGAGCCGACCACGACCAGCGAGTAAACACGCAGCTCTTCGCTCTTGAGCGCCTCGTGGAAACGACGTGTCGCGCAGAGGTAGAGCAGCGTAAAGTTCACGCTTGCGGCAAACATGAAGAAAATGAGGATCCAGTTGATGAGATGTGACTGATAATACGCGATGCTCGCGTCCCGAATGGAAAATCCGCCGGTGGAGATCGTCGTGAGCGCGGTTGTAATCGCGTCAAACAGCGGGAGACCCGCGATGCGCAGCAGCAGCGCCTCGGACACGGTGAGCGCGATGTAAATGCGGTACAGGATGCGCGCCGTCTCGCCCGTGCGGGGACGGAGCTTCGTGCTGATGGGGCCGGGCGATTCCGCCTTCATCAGGTTCACGCTGCCCTCGCTGAGCTTGGGCAGCAGCGCCAGCATCAAAACGAGGATGCCCATGCCGCCCATCCACTGCGTGAGCGCGCGCCAGAGCTGGATACCCCGCGGCAGCGACGCAGGAGACGCGAAAATCGACGCGCCGGTCGTCGTCAGGCCGGAGACGGTCTCAAAAATGGCGTCGACAAAGCTGCAGCTGCCGCTGAAAAAGTAGGGCAGCGCGCCGAACACGCTCAGTACGATCCAGCACAGCGCCACGCAGACGAAGCCGTCGCGCGTCTGGAGCCTTGTATTGTCCGCGCGGATGAGCGAGAGCAGCACCCCCACGCCGCCGCAGATCAGCAGCGCATACAGGAACGCCCGCTGATCCGGCCCTCCGCCGAACACGCTCAGCAGCAGCGACGGGATCATACAAAGCGCCTCGATGCATAGGATGACGCCCACGATTCTGAGAATAAGATTTTGGTTCATAATGAAACTTCCTTGCCGCAAGCGGCCGGCACATCAGCCGAGGATATCGTTGAGGTCCTGCAAAAAGAGCTTTTTCGCCACCACGATCACGCGATCGCCCGCATGGATCTGCGACTGACCGTTCGGGATCTCCATCTTGCCCTCATGCACGATAGCCGCGATGAGAAGGCTGTTTCGAAAATGCAGGTCGCTGAGCGGCCGGTCAAGAAAGTGCGTGGCGCTCGTCGCGGTGAATTCGACCGCCTCGATTGCGCCGCCGAGGATGTAGTGCAGGCTCTCCACCGCGCTGCCCTGCGAGTTGGCAAGGCCGCGGACGTAACTTGAGATCTGGCTTGCGATGATAGCCTTGGGCGAGATGACCGTGTCGAGCCCCGTGAGGTTCACAATGTCAAGATAGCCCATGCGCGACATCTTCGGCACGACCTTTTTCACGCCGTAGCGCTTGGCCGTGAGTGCCATAAGGAGGTTTTCCTCGTCGCGGTCCGTCACGGCGATAAATGCGTCGCAGCGGAAAATGCCCTCGGATTCGAGCAGATCGTGGTTGGTGCCGTCGCCGTGGATGACAGTGACCTTCGGCAGCTTTTCCGCAAGCGTGAGACATTTGGCCTCATCCTTTTCCACGATCGTCACGTGCGTGCCGACATCGGTGAGCACCCAGGCAAGGTACTGCGCAATGCGGCTACCGCCGAGGATGCTCACGCGGCGGATGGGTGACATGGCCCTGCCCATTGAGCGCAGCACGCGCGTCGTCTCCGCGGGCGTGCCGATAACGTACACGCGGTCGCCCGCCTGCGGGACAAATGAGCCGTTCGGCACGATGACCTCCTCCCCGCGCTTGGCGGCGCACATGAGGATGCTGTTGGGATTTTCGCGGTTGAAGTCGATAAGGGACTTGCCGACAAGGCTGTCGCCCGCTTCGGTCTGAAAACCGATGAGCTCGACCAGTCCGCGGGCAAATGTTTCGACGCTGAAAGCGCTCGGCACGCGCAGAATGCGCGAGATCTCCTGCGCGGCGGCGTGCTCGGGGTTGATGATCATATCAAGCCCGATCTCGCGGCGCAGGATCGGCGCATCGCGGAAATACTCGGGATTGCGCACGCGGGCGACCGTGTGCTTCGCCCCAAGCTTTTTTGCCATCAGACAACAGATGAGGTTCACCTCGTCGTTTTCCGAAACGGCGATGAGAAGATCCGCCTCGCGCACGCCCGCCTCGAGCAGCACGCTCGCGCTCGCGCCGTTGCCCTCCACGCACATGACGTCAAGCATGGAGTCGACGTGATCGAGCACGGCGCTGTTGCGGTCGATGACGACCAGATCATGGTTCTCGCCCGTCATCTGCTCTGCGATGGCGTAGCCGACCTTACCGATACCGACAATGATGATCTTCATTTCTGTGTTTCTCCTAAGTTCTGTTCGGTTTCCGCCGCACGCTGCTTGCGCAGCACCATCAAAACGCTGTTGAATTCCGCCCCCATGATGAGCATGACCGAGGCGAGATACAGCCACAATAGCAATACGATCACCGCACCGAGCGTCCCGTAAATGACGGAATAGCGCGCGATGTTTTCGACATAATAGGAAAAGAGGAACGACAATACGAGCCACATCACAAGCGAGAAGGCCGCGCCCGGCCAGATGCGGTTCATCCGGTGCGACTCCTGCGCAAGGCCGTACATCATCGCGATAGGGAAAAACACGATGCCGCCAATGATGACAAAGCGCAGGCTCGACCACAGGCGGATGAAGCCGTCGCTCAGCGTGATATAGGCCGATAAGTGGTCCGACACGAAGTTCAGCACCCGCCCGCCGACAACGGATAATCCGATGGAGAGCACGATCATCAGGATGAGGCTCAGCGTGTAGAGCAGGAGCTTGAGCTGATAGCGCAGGAACTGCGTGGGCCGGTGCTCGCCGTAGGCCCGCCGGACAGAGCCCATCAGCGAGCTTGCCGCGCGGTACGGGAAATAGATGGAAAAAACCAGCGAGAACCACAAAAGCCGCGGGCTCGAATCGCGGCCGACATAGATGAGGTACTGCTCGATGATATCGAGCGCCTCCTGCGGGATGAACGCGCGGATCTCGTGCAGAAAGCCGCTGATATCCACGGACATGATGCCGACCAGGTTGCTTAAAAAGATCAGGAGCGGAAAGAGCGCAAATAGAAAATAGTATGTGAGCGCCGCACTGTCGCGGCCGACATGATGATCGAAGTACCGCCTTCCCATCAGGTAGACGCCTTTCAAGAAGCGGTGCCGGTCAAGATACTGCTGCAAGGGCGATGCCCACCTCCTCGAACTGTCGATTTCTCATCAATTTATGTAGTATAGCACAGCCAAATTCGAAAGGGAAGCAGAAAAGCATACCTGCACACAGTTTTTACATAAATAAAGCCGGAAAAGGGGTTGACACGGCAGGGAAATGTGCATAATATAGTGTCGTTAAGTTCATACATCGTCCGGTAGGTAAGGCTACCACAAGGATACGGACTGCTGCCGCGGAGTAGTGGAGACACTATGAGAGGGTTTGAACAGGTTGCATCGAAAGCAAGGTGCCATCTAATGCAGTTTCACCGCCTCGTGATGCTAAAGCTTGAACGGTAAGGAAATTTCTCGCCAGGGGCGGGTGTTTCTTGATTGTCGCTCCCATAGCCGCGTCGCCGGACGCAGGATATGGGGGATTTTTTTATCGCAAAATCCACTGGAACACTTTTATTTGGCACTATCTTCAGAAAGGAGGAGACGGTATGGTCGGCTTTGAAGAAATGCGCGACGAACTGCTGGAAAGAATCGAGGATCTGCTCAAGCGAAAACAATATACCGCGCTGCGCGACCTGCTCGCAGACCTCGAACCCGCGGATATCGCCTCGCTTTTTGAAGATCTGGACGAGGACAGCATTCCCCTTTTGTTCCGCCTCCTTCCCAAAGAGCCCGCGGCGGAGGTGTTCGTCGAGCTCGACCCTGACGCGCAGGAGATGCTGATCCGCGGCTTTTCGAACACCGAGCTGAAGGAAGTTCTTGACGAGCTGTATTTGGACGATGCGGTCGACATCGTAGAGGAAATGCCCGCAAACGTCGTCAAGCGCATCCTGAAGCACGCGGACCCCGACACGCGCAAGAGCATCAATGAAATTCTCAAATATCCCGACGACAGCGCGGGCGCGCTGATGACGACGGAGTTTGTCGACCTAAAGCGCGACATGACCGTCGAAGATGCGCTCAAGCGCATCCGCCGCACCGGTACGGACAAAGAGACCATCAACGTCTGCTATGTCGTCGATCCGGCGCGCAAGCTGCTGGGCATCGTCTCGCTGCGAACGATCCTTCTCTCCGACGAGGACGATACCATCGACGAGATCATGGAGACGCACGTCATCTCCGTCACCACGCTCGAAGATAAAGAGGACGTTGCGCAGACCTTCTCGAAGTACAACTTCATCGCCCTTCCGGTCGTCGACAAGGAAGACCGCCTCGTCGGCATCATCACGGTCGACGACGCCATCGACGTCATGGAAGAAGAGACGACCGAGGATATCGAAAAGATGGCGGCTATGCTGCCGACGGATAAGCCCTACCTCAAGACGAGCGTATTCGAGACGTTCAAGTCCCGCATTCCCTGGCTGCTGCTCCTGATGGTCTCGGCCACGTTCACCGGTCAGATCATCGCCCGCTTTGAAGACGCGCTGAGCGCGTTTGCCATTCTGACGGCCTATATCCCGATGCTGATGGACACGGGCGGTAACTGCGGCTCGCAGGCGAGCGTCACGGTCATCCGCGGTATCTCGCTCGACGAGATCGAGTTTTCCGACATTTTCCGCGTCATCTGGAAGGAGATCCGCGTGGCGGTCATCTGCGGCGCCACGCTCGCCGCGGCGAATTTCGTCAAGCTGATGCTTGTCGACAAGATGATCTTCGGCAATCCCATCACCATCACGGTCGCGCTCGTCATCTGTCTGACGCTCGTAGTCACGGTGTTTGCGGCCAAGGTCGTGGGCTGCACGCTGCCGCTGCTCGCCAAGAAGATCGGCTTCGACCCCGCGGTCATGGCGTCGCCGTTCATCACAACAGTCGTGGACGCCATCTCGCTGATGATCTACTTCAACTTCGCCTCGCTTCTTCTCGGAATCTGATAAAAATACGAAAAACTCTTTTCAATCGCGCATGAACTGTGTTATGATGCATGTTGTATGGCATTGTGCAACAGTAACGGGCGGCTGTGCCACGCACAGCCGCCTTCTTTTTTGGAGGTCATCCATGGAAGAAAAACTCAGAGAATATGCAAAGCTGCTCATTGAAGTGGGCCTGAACGTTCAAAAGGGACAGACGCTCGTCATCTCCTGCCCCGTCGACTGCGCGTTTTTCGCGCGTCTGTGCGCCTCCGCCGCCTACGACGTCGGCTGCCGCGAGGTCGTGATGCGCTGGTCGGACGACTATTTGACCCGCGAGCGCTTCCTGCGCGCGGACGATTCCGTTTTTGACTCGCTCCCGCTCGGGCAGAAGGAATTTCTCAATGGCTACGCCGCCGAGGGCGCAGCGTATCTCAGTATCTCTGCCCGCGATCCCGAGGCACTGCGCGGCGTGGACCCCGACCGCATCACGCGCGCGAACCGCTGCGACGACGAGGTCTCCGCCTTCTACGACGCGATGATGGCAAACGTCAACCCCTGGTGCGTCGCGTCCGTCCCCATCCCGAGCTGGGCGAAGAAGGTCTTCCCCGACCTTCCCGAGCAGGAGGCGATGGACAAGCTCTGGGACGCCATCTTCACCTCCGTCCGCATCAGCGGCAAGGGCGACGCCGTCGCGCGCTGGCGCGAGCATGTTGCACTGCTCAAAAGCCGCATCGCTAAGCTCAACGAGCTGCACTTCACCTCGCTCTATTACCAGAATCCCCTCGGCACAAGTCTCAACATCAAGCTTCCCGAGACGCACGTCTGGGCCGGCGGCGACAACACCAGCCGCGCAGGCTTCCCGTTCGTCGCGAACATGCCGACGGAGGAGGTCTTCACCGCCCCGCTCAGAGACGGCATCGACGGCGTCGTTTACGCGGCGCTGCCGCTCGTACACAGCGGCAACATCATCGAAAACTTCCACTTCGTCATCAAGGACGGCAAGATCGTCGAGGCGCACGCGGAAAAGGGCGAGGACATTCTGAAAGCCGCCATCGCTGAGGACGAGGGCGCGTCGTATTTCGGCGAGGTCGCGCTCGTTCCCTACGACAGCCCCATTTCGAACCAGAAGATTCTCTTCTACAATACGCTCTTCGACGAAAACGCGGCCTGCCACCTTGCCTTCGGCGAGGCGTACCCTGAGTGCGTCGAGGGCGGCGAGACGATGAGCAAGGAAGAGCTCAAGGCCGCAGGCCTGAACGATTCCAACACGCATGTCGACTTCATGGTCGGCACTGCGGATCTTTCCATCATCGGCACGACGAAAGACGGGCGTGAAATCCCCGTGTTCGTCAACGGCAACTTTGCCTTGTAAAAATGATACTGCGGGCGCTCGCCCGCTCACAAAGGAGAAAAACCATGGCTATGAATTTCAACCGCCTTTCCACGGATGACAAAATTCTCATCATGGAGGGCGCGCAGGTGCTCGGCGACGTCGTCGCAGGCGAAGGCACGGCGTTCTGGTACAACAGCGTCTGCCGCGGCGAAATGCAGAGCGTGCGCATCGGCAAGCGCTGCAACATTCAGGATCTCGCCCTGATCCACAACAAGGTCACCATCGGCGACGATGTGTCCGTCGGTCACTGCGCCACCGTCCACGGCGCGACCATCGGCGACCGCGTGATCGTCGGCATGGGTGCGACGGTGCTCGACGGCGCTGTCATCGGCAACGACTGCATCATCGGCGCGGGCGCTCTTGTCACAGGCAAGATGAACGCGCCCGACGGCTCGATGATCCTCGGCTCCCCCGCCAAGGTCGTGCGCGAGCTGACGGACAAGGAAAAAGAGAGCATTCTGGCCAACGCCAAGCTCTATCTTGAAAAAAGCAAGGAATACCGCGCCCACGCCGCCAAGCAGGCGTAAGGCAAGCACAGGAGGAATACCCAAATGAAGATCTTAGTTATCAACGGCGCAAACATGAACATGCTCGGCCGCCGCGAGCCGGACATCTACGGCAAGGAGGACTACGCCGCCCTCTGCGCCCGCATCTATGAGCACGCCCAGAGCCGCGGCGTGGCCGTGGAGTGCTTCCAGTCCAACCACGAGGGCGCGATCATCGACGCCATCCAGGAGGCCGACACGACGTTTGACGGCATCGTCATCAACCCCGGCGCGTACACGCACTACAGCTACGCCATCCACGACGCGCTCAAGGCCGTCAGCATCCCCGCCGTCGAGGTCCACATGTCCGACATCCAGAAGCGCGAGGAGTTCCGCCACCTGTCCGTCACCGCCCCCGCCTGCATCGCCCAGATCCGCGGACACGGGTTTGAGAGCTATACCATGGCGATCGATATGCTGGCAAAGCTCAATCCTGAGGAAAAATAAAACATTTCCACTGCGTGGGGAGCATTATTTTTCCCTGCACTGTGCAGAGGACGCGAATAAAGGGGGATACTCTCTTTCAAAAGAGAGTATCCCCCTTTAAATCCCCCGAGAGAAATTTTACATTGGCAGTCTGAGGCTTGAAGAGCTGCACGCGCTGCGCAATCGGGTGCGGTGTACATGGCTTCGCCATGAATCCCTGCGTGTCGTTACATGTCGCAACCGCGCCTTACTATCGTGAGGCGCGAGTGACGTTACATTGGGCGGCAGACTGCTTGCCGAATGCGGCTTTGCTGCGCTCGCCGCATTGAGTAGTGCCCCGTTAGACGGGAATTACTGTGTACTTCTACAAGATGGGCAGAGCGGCAGCGGATAGTAGAAGCAGAGGCAAATCGTCTAGCAACCCCAAACGCGGCAACGCCGCGTGCAGGCATTCTCATTCCGGAGGCCTAAAAGTCATTCGAGCCCGGAACTGCCAATCAAAAGCCTTTCTCTTGGGGTTCCA
>CALAAN010000332.1 GCA_937884915.1 uncultured Oscillibacter sp. | reverse complement strand
CATGCCGTCGCACAGCGGAAGATAGATCGTGATCAGCCCCGCCGTGCCGAGTCCGCCGAGGATGTACTCGCGCTCGAGCAGCAGCACGTCCGCGCCGCCCCGCGCCGCCGCCAATGCCGCAGACACGCCTGCATACCCGCCGCCCGCGACGAGCACCCGGCAGTGGTCTCGGACCGGGGTCTGTCTGGTTTCCGGGATCTGTTTCATTCGTTCTCCTTTTGCCTCAACGGATCTCGATGGTCATTGTGTTGACATAGGTTTCGCCCGCGGCAAGCGCGATCAGGTGGTCCTGCTTTTCCAGATCCTCCACATACGCGCTGTGCGACGGCAGGCTGACCCACGGCTCGATGCAGACGTAGGGCGCGTCGGTGTGCGGCGCGTGCCAGAAGCCGACGAAGGGCATATCCGGGAAGCAGACCGTGACGCTGCGTGCGCTTTTTTTGCTCTTGAGCGAAACGGTGCGGTCGATATTGCCGAGCACGACGGCGTCCAGATCGAACAGCGCATGCGTCAGCGCAAGCTTCGTCCCGCCTTCGAGCGTGAACGGCTGCGTCGAGCCTGTGATGCGGTAGTTTTCCGGGTCAAAGTCGACGCGGAACGGCTGGCACGGCCTGGAAAATTCCAGATACCAGTCCGTAAAATCGCCCTCGCCGAACAGCGGCACGTTGAACCCCGGATGGCCGCCGAGGCCGAAGTGCATGGTCTTTTCGTCCCGGTTTTCCACGGTGCAGGTCTTGACGATGCGGTTTTCCTCCAGCCGGTAGCTGACGCGGAAGCAAAACGCAAAGGGATAGCAGGCCAGACGCTCCGGCGAGTCGGTGAGCAGGAAGCTGACGGCCGTTTCCGAGCGGGACGCCACTTCAAATTCCGTGCCGATGCAGAAGCCGTGGATGGTCATGGGGTACTCGCGTCCGCGGTAGATGTATTTTCCGTCAGTCAGACGGCCGACATAGGGGAAAAGGTTCGCGTCGCGCCGCTTCCAGTAGGCGGCATCGCCCTGCCAGAGATACTCGCCGCCATTCGCCCGGATGCTGTGCAGCACCGCGCCGCAGCTGTCGAGCGTGACGGTGAGCGCGTCGTTTTGAAGTGTGATCAGTGCCATATCGATCGACCCCCCATTTTCTATTTTGTCTATTTTAACGCAGATGGCGCGGAAAGACAATATACCGCAAAGCATCGAATCGGAGAAATGGGCGTAATAAAAATGAAGGAACGCACAAATTTGAATATATGGTCTTTCCGAAAAAAACATGATATAGTATCATGGACAGCAGGTATATCCGCGCTTTGGAGGGATACTATGGGAAAAATGAGCCGATTCTGGAGCAATTTTGTGAAAATGCCGGCAGATGTGCCGCGGGCGGGTCTCGGGCGGTGGTTTCAGCTGCTCGAAGAGCGCTTCATGCCGCTGTTCTGGACGAATCTTGTCACGATGGGATCGCTCCTGCCCTGCTTTGCGTGCGCGTTTTTTCTCACGGAGCTGTGGGACGCGCTGTCGTGGCTGGGGACATATGTCTTTTTCGTGCTGGCGGGCCCCTGCGTGACGGCGCTGCACTACAACTGCATGAAGGTGGTGCGCGGCGCGAATGTCTGGTGGTGGGAGGATTATAAGCAATGCGTGCGGCGGGAGTGGAAAAAGGCGATGGCCCTGTCTGCGATCGTCGGCGCGCTCTGGTCGGGCTTCGCGTACGCCGTGCGGCTGGTCATCGGCGTGAGCGGCGGGCTCGGTCTGGGCTTTACGCTCGTATTTGTGTGCTGCGGCTTTGTGTTGGCGGGCTTTACGGCGTTTTCCTATCAGCAGCTTTCATCGGTGGAGCTTCCGTTCCGGAATGTGCTGCAAAACGCGCTGCTGCTGATCTTTGCCGGAAAGGGCCGCTCGTTCGCGGCCACGGCGTTCGCGCTTTTATGCACGATCGTTTGCATAAAATTTTATCTCTACGCGTTTTTCCTCGCCCTCGCGGGGCTTTACGCGGTGGCCGTCATGACCTTCAGCCTGATCTTCCTGCCGGTGTTCCGGCAGCTGTTCCCGGAAGGAGACGACGCGCCGTGAGAGAAAAGCTGCGCAATTTCTGGTATTACGACAAGTGGTACGTGCTGGCGGCGGCTTTGCTGCTGGTGCTGGCGCTCAATTTCATCGCGCAGAAAAAACAGACGCCGAAGCCGGACGTCCAGATCGCGGTCGTGTCCATGCAGGCGCCGGACGAGAGCGGGCAGGCGCGTCTTTCTGCGCTGGCGGCGGAGGCGTGGCAGGACGCGGACGGAACGAGGCCTTGCGTGCAGGTGAACGTCTACGCCTATGACGCAGACCCTGCGGCCGCAGAGGACACGGCGCAGTTTATGGCAGCGTCCGTGCAGCTGGCGGCGGATCTTCAAAACCGGATCTCCGCCATTTACATTACCGATACGCCCCAGCTGCTTCTGGACGCGGACGATACGCTGCGCACGGCCGGAAGCGCCGGCGCGTCGGTTTTTGCAATGGACGGCTATACGATCTTGTGCCGGGAGGAAACGCGCACGCTGGCACAAAAGCTGTTTACAGAAGGAAAGGAGCAATGAACATGGAACGCATCAACGCCGCGATCATCGGCATGGGCTTTATCGGCAGGCAGCACTACGAGGCGCTGCGGCGGCTGGGAAACATCCATATCCGCGCTCTGTGCGTGTCAAGGCCCGAGAAGATCGCGCAGGCGCAGCAGGAATTTGACGCCGACTACGTGACGGCCGACTGGCGCGCGATCATGCGTGATCCTGCCGTGCAGGTCATCCACAACTGCACGCCCAACATCGCGCACGACGAGATCAATCTGGCGGCCATCGCGGCCGGAAAGCACATCTACGCGGAAAAGCCGATGAGCGTCACCACCGAGGGCGCGGTGCGCGTTGCCGAGGCGGCAAGGGCGGCGGGTGTCGCGAACGCCATCAACCACCAGTACCGCATGAACGCGGCCGTGCTGGAAATGCGCGCGCGTGTGGCCGCAGGCGATACGGGACGGACGCTGTATGTTTCCGGCTGCTATTTGCAGGATTCCGTCGCGCGGCACGACGATTATACCCCGCGCCGCATTCCGGAGACTTCACCTGCCCGGGCGCTGCTGGACATCGGCGTGCATTGGGCGGACACGGCGTCTTTTGTGCTGGGCCAGCCGATCCGGCGGGTCTATGCGCGGATGTACACGCACTATCCGGTGCGCATCGACCCCGCGACGGGGCGGGAAATTGAAATTCATTCCGACGACACCACCGCCGTCATGGTCGAGTTTGCCGACGGAACGCCGGGCTCGGCAGTCTTCTCCAAATGTATGCTCGGGCACAAAAACGATCTGCGCCTCAGCGTCAGCGCAGAGCTGGCCGAGATCGCCTGGCAGCAGGAGCTGTGTGACCGGCTGATGGTCGGAAGCCGCGCGTATGGAAGACAGACGCTTCTGATGGACCGGCAGTTTGCAAGCCGGGAGGCGGCGGCGTATCTGGAGATGCCCGCCGGTCATGCGCCGGGCTGGCAGGAGGCGGAAAAGAACGCGATGCTGGCGTTTTACCGCTCCATCGAAGACGGAAGCTACCGCACCGGCTGCGTTCCGTATGCCACGTTTGAAGACGGCGTGCGCGGCAACCGCTTTGTCGACGCGTGCCTGCGCTCGCAGACAGATGACCGCTGGGTCGAGCTGGAGGGGGAGGCGCCGGTATGAACGTACTTGTATGGGCCGAGGACAAGCCCCTTCCGGAGCACGCGGACGCGTACCGCAGGCTCTATCCCGGCGGCATTCAGAAAAAGCTTTCCGAGATCGTCCGCGCGTGTGAAAACGCCGATGTTCGCACGGCCACGATGCAGGATGCGCAGCAGGGCCTTTCCGACGAGGCGCTTTCCTGGGCGGACGTGCTGGTCTACTGGAGCCACAAGCACTGGCGCGAGGTGGACGAGGCGCGGGTAGACGCGATGCAAAGGCGTGTGCTCGAGGGCATGGGGCTGGTGGTGCTGCATTCGGCGCACGCATCGAAAATTTTTGCAAGGCTCATGGGCACGCGCACACAGATGCTGCGCTGGCGGGAAAACGACGAGCTTCAGCGCTACTGGATCGTAAACCCCGCGCACCCGATCGCAGAGGGACTGGACGGCGAGTACTTTGAGATCCCGATGGACGAAACGTACGGAGAATATTTTGAGATCCCGCAGCCCGAGCAGCAGGTGTTCCTCACCACATCCTCCGGCGGCGAGGTGTTCCGCTCCGGCTGCTGCTGGACGCGCGGGCTCGGGCGCATCTTCTATTTTCAGGGCGGACACGAAACCTACCCGGTCTATCTGCAAAAGCAGGTGCAGCTTGTTCTGCAAAACGCCGTGCGCTGGGCATACCGAAAGACGCTTCCTATGGCATTTCCAACATGGGCCCGGGAGGCCGAGCCCCTGCGTGCAACGTGAAACTGCTTCAAATTCGGCAAAAAGACGGCGCCGGATACACGGCGTTTCATGCGCACTGTACAACGGAATCATAAAAAATACTAAGATTCTCCCGGCTCAGGCTAATGGTAATTGTCCAAAATCGACAATATAATAAAACTACGCAAAGCCCCAAAAAAATAATGGAGGAATCACAAAGATGAAGAAGCTCATTGCACTGCTCCTTGCACTCGTCATGGTGTTTGCGCTGGTCGCCTGCGCAAAGACGGCTGACGAGACCGCGGAACCCGCCGAGACGGAACAGACCACCATCAAAAACGAAACGACGGACACTGCGGCCGAAGAGACCTCGGAGGGCGTCAAGGACGTCACCATCACGGTCTTCCACTACATGACGCAGACCACCAAGCAGGCCGGCCTCGACGCTGTTGAAGCGGCGTTCGCAGCCGAGCATCCCGAGTACAACATCACCTGGGACAACGTCTTCTACAACCAGGGCACCGACTACTTCCCCCAGCTCCAGACCGCGCTCGCTTCCGGCGACCAGCCTGAGATCATGATGGGCAACCCCGGCCTGTATCCCGACCTCGTCGAGCAGGGCTTCGTCGCCGATCTGAGCGACAACGAGGTCATCAAGAGCCTCAACCTCCCGTCCGGCGACCTCGGCGACGCGTCTGCCGACGGCAAGCTGTACGGCTTCCCCATCGACTTCAAGACCTGGGGCGTGTTCTACAACAAGGCCATCTTTGAACAGCTCGGCATCTCCGAGCCCACCACCTACAGCGATCTGCTCGCAGCCTGCCAGAAGATCTCTGACGCCGGCATCGACCCGTGGGCACACGCCTTCGGCGACGCTGTGTTCGGCGACATCGAAATGCGTAACTACATCTGGACCAAGGCTCTGGAAGCCGGCGACAACGACGTCTTTGAGTGCCTGATGAACGGCTCGAAGAAGCTGACCGACTATCCGTACTTCACCGACGGCCTGTCCACCTGGGCAGAGCGCCTTGCGTGGATGCGCGACGACGCCATGACCAACGACCAGAACGCGGCTCTCGAGGTCTTTACCTCCGGCCAGGCTGCCATGATGTACTTCGGCTCCTGGGGCATCGGCGATCTGGAAGCCATGATCGAAGGCTCCGACTTTGAATACGGCTTCTTTGTTGAGCCCATCGACGACGATGGCAGCGCCAAGCTCAACGTGCAGGTCGACCAGTGCTTCATGGTCAACCCCAACGCCGAGAACTATGAGATCGCTCTGAAGTTCATGGAATACTGGGTCGTCGAAGGCGGCGCTTCCTGGTCTGCCGTGTCCCTCATGCCGCTGCTCAACGGCTCCGTCGCTGACAACGCGCCCGAGATCGTCAAGACCCTCGCTTCCATCAAGGCTTCCGGCAACATCGCTCACTACGGCGACTTCACCAAGCCCTTCAACAGCCAGTTCACCACCGACTGGAGAACCTATCTGACCGCGTTTGCTGAGAGCTATGCAAACGGCAGCAAGCAGACCCCCGAGCAGTGCCTGACCGATATGCAGGCCAAGTTCGACCAGAACATCGCCGAGGGCTGATCGAAAGCTAACCCCATACAAAAAGCCCGTACCTTCGGGTACGGGCTTTTTCACCCAAAAAATGCCGCCGCGCAGGCGGCTGCTGCAACCCTAAGCTTTGGAGGTATCACTGTGAACAGTAAGTCTTCCCGGATGCACAAGCGCATTTCTGCGCGCGACGTGAGAATCCACGGTGGCAATATGCTTTTCCTCCTGCCAGCGTTCCTTCTTTTCGCGTATGTCGTCCTCATCCCCTTTTTACAGGGCATTCCGTATTCCTTTACCAACTGGAAGAGCATCATCGGCGGCGTCCGGGAGTTCAACGGACTGAAAAACTACGCCATCATGCTCAAAAACACCTACTTTCAGGAAGCGTTCGGACACACGCTCCTGTTTACCCTGATCTATGAGCTGGGCGCAAATCTGCTGGGACTGTTTTTTGCGCTGCTGCTGTTCCGCTCATCCAAATTTGCAAACATTTGCCGGACGATGATGTTCCTTCCGTTTACCACCGCGCTGACCAGCGCCGCCATCGTCTGGAGTTATGTATATACCGACGTCTACAGCGTCATTTTCAGCGCCATGAGCCCCCTCGGCCAGTCCGATCAGGTCGTGGCCGGCATTGCAGCCATCGCGATCTGGCGCGACATGGGCTACTGTATGCTGATCTATATTGCCGGTCTGAAGGCCATTCCGGACGATTACTATGAGGCCGCGACCATTGATGGGGCAAGCGTCGTGCAGCAGTTTTTTCACATTACCCTGCCGCTTCTCATGCCGGCGTTCACTGCGAACGTGACGCTGCTGCTGGCATGGGGCCTGCGCTGCTTCGACTACCCGATGGCCGTCGCGAGAAATATGCAGGCCGCGCAGACCTCGGCAATGTTCATCTACGACTACATCTTCGGCTACAGCAAAGCCGGTCTCGGCCAGGCCGCAGCCGTCATGCTGACGATCGTTCTGATCCTGATGACCCGTGTAACGACCCATTTCTTCAGAAAAGCGGAGGTAGAGGCATGATGAAAACGGCAGTCAGACCTGCGCACACGCTCAACACCATCCACAACCGCAAGCTTGCGGCGGACATCGTCCGAAAATTCGTCTGTGTCGCGCTGGTCCTCATCACGCTCATTCCGTTCTACATCAGCGTGATCTACTCGATCAAGTACAAAAACGAGATCACCATCAACCATCTGGCCTGGCCGCAGAACCCGACGCTCGACAACTATCTGCGCGTCATCACCGAAAACGACCAATTCCTGATCGGTCTGAAAAACAGCGTGCTGACCACGATCCCGACCATTCTGCTGCTGATGATCGTCTGTTCCATGGCCTCGTGGGTGCTCGCGCGGTACAATTCGCGCTTCTATGTGTTCATGTACACGCTTCTGACCATGGGCACGCTCATCCCCTTCCAGTGCATCATGCTGCCGCTGTACCTCAATATGTATAACGCCGGGCTTGTCAATACCAACATCGGCTTTATCATCGCACGAAGCGGCCTTCAGGTATCGATCAGCATTCTGGTCATCACGAGCTTTGTCAAAACCGTGCCGAAGGACCTCGAAGAGGCCGCGACCATCGACGGCTGCAACAAGGCCAGTATGTTCTGGCACGTGATCTTCCCGCTTCTCAAGCCGATCAACGCCACGCAGCTGGTGCTCAACACCGTCTATGTCTGGAATGACTACAACACGGCCGTTGTTCTGCTGCGCGACAAGACCAGCCGCACCCTTCCTCTGGCGCAGATCGTCTACTTCAACGAGAATACCGCCGAGCTCAACCTCGCCTTCGCATTTTTCATCATGGCGATGCTGCCGATCCTGATTTTGTATTTCTGCTTGCAGAAATATGTCGTCAGCGGCGTTATGGCCGGCGCCGTCAAGGGTTGACGTCTCTGCTGCATTTCGGATCCGCAAAACTGCGCCCTTCAACAAGAGCGCAGTTTTTTCGGCGTTTTTCTTTGACACGCGGCCGGGCAGCGGGTATACTGTATCTGATATACCCTGATCGACACTGGCCTCTGAAAGGAGCGGACCTATGGAATTTACCGTGCTTATCATCGACGACAACCGGCTGGCCGTGGAAGCGCTGCGCAAGACGATCCCCTGGACGGAGCTTGGCCTGCGCCTGATCGGCAGCGCCAGCAACGGCGTCGACGGCAGGAAGATCATCCTCGAACAGCGCCCGGACATTATTCTGTCGGACATCCATATGCCGGAGCTCGATGGTTTGAGCATGATGGAGCAGCTGGCCGACGAGCTGGCGGGCTCGCGCGTGATCTTCATCACCGCCTATGAAAAGATCGAGTACGCCTCGCGCGCCATCAAGCTCTCCGCGTTTGATTTTATCCTCAAGCCGATCGACGATCAGGAGCTGTGCGACTCGCTGCTGCGGGCAAAAAAGAGCCTCCTGCGTGAGCGCGACGAGGAAGAGCGCAGCGGAAAGCTCCGGGCCGTCCTGCAGCGCACGCGTCTTCTGGCCGCGCTGACACAGGGCTACGGCGTGACGGACGGAAGTCTGATCGATTCGTTTTCCGACAAGCGGCCCGACAGCTATTTCCTGCTTGTCGCCGAGACGCAGGGCGGCTTTTCGGGGCCTGCGCTGCAAAGGCTGGATTTTATTTCCTTTCCGAAGCATCTCGATATTGTCACCGCGCTTGTCAACGGCGATATCGTGCTCTACTGCGGCATCCATGGCGCGGGCGTCTGGCAGTCTGTCGCGCGCAGCGTCGCTGCAAGTCTGAGTCAGTGCCTGCTGGGGGCGAATATGGCCGTCAGCGACCCGCACACCGAGCCGTCGGAGTTCCGCATCGCGTATGAGCAGGCGCTGCAGACGCTTTTGTACCATCACATCTACGAGCAGAGAACGGAGCTGGACTTTTACTGCACGATGCAGTCGAGCACCGTCAAGCACACGTGGCTCAAGGACGCCGAGCAGATCTGCAGCAAGCTGGCGCAGAAGGTCGATACCATCGGGCCCGATCAGGTCTGGGAAACGGTTCTGGAAAAGAGCGGCGGAAGGCTCCGGCTGATCAAGGTCATGCTGATGTTCTTCTGCACAAAGGTCATGCAGGACAAGATGAGCTCGTCCAAATGGACCAATTCTCTGGATATCGTGGTGTGCAATCTGACGAAGTTCAACACCGAGCTCGGCGCACGCCGCTGGGTGGATATGTTCTTTGAAGAGATCCGGACGGTCAACGTCCCGGCGTCGACGAGCCTGGTGCGCAGCGTGCTGGAGTATGTGAAGATGCACGTGACCGAGGGATTGGTGCTCGAGGACGTGGCCGAGCAGTTCTATGTGAGCCCCAACTATCTGTCGACGCTCATCCGCAAGCAGACCGGGCAGACCTACCGGCAGTTCGTCATCGAGGCCAAGATGGATATGGCCAAGCAGCTGCTCAACGATACGCGGATGCGCGTGGAGGACATCGCCTACGCCATCGGCTATGAAAACTACATCAGCTTTTATAATATTTTCAAGAAGCTCGAGCACGTCAGCCCATCGGAATACCGGCTGAGCAAGCGCAGCAGCTGAGGGCCGGGCGCATGAGGAACATGATCTGCAGGCTTTTCCGCCGCGTGCGCGACCTGCCGTTTTCCACGAAGCTGATCGCCGTCTATGTTTTTTCGCTGCTGCTGGGCATCGGGCTGAACACCTATGAGCAGATCGACAATTCTCTCGAGCGGCTCCGGCGTGAGCGCATCGAGAGCCTCGATATGCTGACCGAGCAGGTCGCGCTCAATTTTTCCGACAGCCAGCAGTCCATGAACGACTCCATCTACGCCCGGCTGCGCGCCTTTGAGATCCCGGCGCTGATGAACGCGCAGAACAGCCAGCCCGAAAAAAGCAGCGCAGCGCTTCAATACGCGCTGGCCCAGACGATCTCCGAGTCGACGGAGTATGACTATGTCGCGCTGCAAACGGCCGCCGGGCAGCGCTTTTCCACCAAGCTCAATCAGCCCATGACGAACGAGCGCTACGGCCAGATCGCCGCGTTTTCCGACGAGCTTCTCGACAGCGGCACGCAGGAGCGCTTTGACGCGAATACGTGGGTCCGTTCGTCCGCCGGAGACGTGTATATCATCACAAACGTCTATAACACGTCGCCTTTGAAGTGGGTGGGTCTGGCGGTCTTTCATCTGAAGGGGAGCCTGTTTTCCCTCAGCGAGGCCTATGAAAGCACGGGCTTTGCGTTTTTTGACGCCGATGGGAAGTATCTGAGCTTCGTCGGTATGTCCGGCGATGCGGAAAGCCGCGCGCAGATCATCAGACGCCTTGCGGACGAGACGCAGCTTCTGACGCAGAGCGAATGGGAGCAGGACTACTTCGTCTCGCGCAGCCGCTCCGGCAGCTGGCAGGCAATGGGGTTTTCTCCCAAAAGCGTTTACCGGGAAATGCGCAACGACAGCATCCGCATCGGCGTGATCTATGGATGCCTTGCGCTCATTGCGGGCATTGTGCTGATGCTCATTCTGGTGCGCAGCCTTGTCAGAAAGCTCCGGCGCATCCAGTATTCCATGGACCAGGTCGCAGACGGCAATCTCGATTCGCATATTGAAATTACGGATAACGACAACATCAGCCAGATCGCGAAGACCTTCAACCACATGATGCACCGGATGAAGGAGCTTCTGGCGGAGGTCGCGGAGAAGGAGCGGCAGAAAAAAGACGCCGAGCTTCAGATCATGGAGTACAAGTACCGCTCGCTCGAAACGCAGATCCGCCCGCATTTCATCTACAACGCCTTTGAGATCGTCAACGCGATGGCCAAGATCAAGGGCGAAACGGAGATCGTGGAGATCGTGCAGCGCATCAGCCGCTACTTCCGCAACATCACCGTCAGCACCACCCGGCAGTTCATCACCACGCAGCAGGAATTTGACGCGCTGCGCGATTATACGGAGATCTACCGCTTCATCCACGGCGAACGGCTCAGCGTGACATTTTCCGCGCGTGAGGCGGCGCGAAACGCCATGATCCCGACGATGATCGTCCAGCCCATCGTGGAAAACGCGCTCAAGCACGGCGTGCGGAACCAGGACGAGGATTCGCAGATCATCGTCCACGCCTATATCCGCGAGGACAAGCTCCATCTGACCGTCAAGGACAGCGGCTGCGGTCTGACGCCGGAGCAGGAAGAGCGTCTGGCCCGCGGTGAGCAGCTCTCCAGCCCGCACCACGGCGGCATCGGCCTGGAAAATGTGCGCCAGCGTCTGCATCTGCTCTACGGCGACGAAGCAGGCTTTTCCATCCAGAACCGCCCGGAGGGCGGCGTGGTCGTCCGCATCATCATCCCGCTGAGCTACAGCGAGCCGGCGCTGCATTTTGGCGACGAGGATCTGCAATAGCACACTTGCACAAAACGTCCGGCTTTCGCCGGGCGTTTTTTATATATCTGTTGCAGATTCTTTGGCGCGATTGTCGTAAGAAAGGTAAATGTTCATCCGCGAATAACATGATAAAATGTAGATAGAACGGCTGAAGGCGGGGTCGACCCGCACAGCTTTCAGGAGGTATATGATGCTGAGTTATACTGTGAAAATTGGTCTGGTCCCCATCCGCAGAGACGTGACCCCGCGCCCGGGCATTTTCAACTGGGAAAAGGCGGAGGAGCGCTGCGCAAAAGCCGTCCGCTATATCGAGCAGAACTTCGCGGACGAGCACGTCTCGTTCGTCGATCTTGACGGCATCAACGACGTGAACGTACTTTACAGTGACAAGGACGTGGACGCCGTTATTGAGCGGTTCAAAAAAGAAAACGTTGACGCCGTGTTCCTCATCAACGGCAACTTCGGCAACGAAGAGGTCGCCGGCGCGGTCGCAAAGGCCATCGGCAAGCCCGTGCTTCTCTGGGGCCCGCAGGACGACTCGTTCCTGCCCGACGGTATGCGCTACACCGACACGCAGTGCGGTCTGTTCGGTATGAGCCGGATGCTCCAGCGCATGAACATCCCATTCACCTACATTGAAAACTGCTTCATCGAGGACAAGAAGTTCGCCGACGGCTTCCACAGCTTCGTGCGCGTGGCCTGCGCGGTCAAAAACTTTGCGCATCTTCGTGTGGCGCAGGTCGGTATGCGGCCGAAGCCCTTCTGTTCGGTCATCTTCAACGAGGGCGATCTCATGGAGAGCTTCGACATCCATGTCATCCCCATCAACCTCGCCGTCGTGCAGGACCATTATGACCGCATCCTCGAAACGCGCAAGGACGAGCTGGCTGCGGGCGCAGAAAAGCTGCGCGAAATGTATGAGATCGACGAGCTGTCCGCGCCGGTCCTCGACAAGGTCTACGCCTTCGTGCTGCTGTACCAGGAGCTGTTCAAAGAATATAACGTTTCGGCCATTTCCGCCGAGTGCTGGACGGCCATGCAGCTGATGGTCGGCGCCATGCCCTGCACTGCTTACGGCATTCTGGCCGACATGGGCTACATCATCGGCTGCGAGAGCGATATGCACGCGACGATCACGCAGGTGCTGCTGTCGTCTCTGGCACTGGGTGAGCGCAAGCCGTTTTTGGGCGAGTTCACCGTGCGCCATCCGTCGAACCCGAACGCCGAGCTTCTGTGGCACTGCGGCCCGTTCGCATACAGCCTGCACCGCAAGGGCGAGACGTGCAAGTGCGTCAATATGCGCGAATGGTTCCAGGTCGAAGAGGGCCACTATACCGTCGCGCGCATCGATCAGGACCACGGAAAATACTCCGTCCTCGCCGGTGAATGCGACAGCACCGACGGTCCGTACACCTTCGGCACCTACCTCTGGGGCCAGTTCGACGATCTTTCCAAGTGGGAGCGCAAGCTGATCGAAGGGCCGTACATCCACCATATGTCCGAGATCGAGGGCAGCTTCACAAACGAGATCAAAGAGTTCTGCAAATACGTGCCGGCGCTGCATTTCGACACGGTCGAGTGAAAGGAGAAAAGTATGAGATACGATTTGAACGAGATCCTCGCGCTGGGCGAAAAGGGCGGCTTCGCCATCCCGGCGTTCAATGTTTACAACCTCGAGACCGTCCTCGGCGTCATGAACGCCGCAGAGGAAACCGGCGCTCCGGTCATCTTCCAGATGTACAGCCGCCTGTTT
>CALAAN010000331.1 GCA_937884915.1 uncultured Oscillibacter sp. | reverse complement strand
GATTTGCCTCTGCTTCTACTATCCGCTGCCGCTCTGCCCATCTTGTAGAAGTACAGCCTAATTCCCATCTACCGCCAGTCCCTACAATGCGGCGAGCGCAGCAATGCCGCATTCGGCAGGCAGTCTGCCGCCAAACTACCGTCACTCGCGCCTCACGATAGTAAGGCGCGGTTGCGACCGGTAACGACTCGCAGAAGATTCATGGCGAAGCCATGTACACCGCACCCGATTGCGCAGCGCGTGCAGTTCTTCAAGCTACAAACCCGCAATGTGCGGGGTCAAGGGGCAAGGCCCCTTGCGTTCTCTTGGGGGTTTAAGGGGGATATTCTCTCACGTGAGAGAATATCCCCCTTATCCCGTGCAGCGCCTGCGGCGCTGCTTTCCCCGCGGCACCGGTGCCGCAAATCCCATCGCACCTGTGCGAAAGGAGGGAGCTTTCTTTGAAAAAGAAAATCTCCCTCTTGACAATATCGATATTCGATAATATACTCGCTTCAAGAATATCGAATATCGATAAAAGGAGGCTCACAATGGCGCGGGAGAAATTCAGCACGCTGACCGAGCAGATGTTTTACATCCTGCTGTGCCTGCGCGAGGAGTGCTGCGGGATGGACGTGATGGCGCGCGTGAACGAATTGACGGGCGGACGCGTGGCCGTCGGCCCGGGGACGCTCTACAACCTGCTCGAGCAGTTTCTGGCGGCGGGGTACATCGTCGAGACGCGCGCAGAGGGGCGGCGGCGCAGCTATCAGCTGACGGCGGAGGGAAAAACGCTGCTGCAAAACGAGGTGGAGCGCCTGCAGGCGCAGGTGCGGGATTACGAGAAGCTATTTGAGAGATAACGCCCCTTGTGGGCGGTGAGAAATGAGAGAAAGCGAGGTTTTTTTGATGCGCAATATAAGATATGAGTACAACTTTTACTCGTTTTACGATCACACGGGCATGGAGCGGCACTTCGAAAAAATGGCGGCGAAGGGCTGGCTCATCGAAAAGCTCGGTTATTTCTGGCGCTACCGGCGCGTTGAGCCGCAGACGCTGCGCTTTTCCGTTGTCTACTACCCAGAGGCCTCGGAGTTCGACCCGACGAAGCCGAGCGAGGGCGAGCTGACGTTCTACGACTTCTGCGCGCAGGCGGGGTGGATCAAGGCCGCGAACCGTGCGCAGATGAACATCTTCTACAACGAGAACGCAGACGCAGTGCCCATCGAGACGGACGCGGCGCTTCAGGTGGAAACGCTGCACCGATCAATGAAAAAGGAACAGCTCATCGCCTGGTTTTTGATGTTGGCGCTCGCGCTGTGGATATTTTTTGACATGCGCAAGGGCTTTATCAGGGATTTCGCGGCGTCAATCTCCCGCTCAAGTGCGCTCTCGGCCATTCTGGATTCGGCACTTCTGTTCCTACTGTGTATGCTGGAGCTTGGCGGCTATTACCTCTGGCGGCGCAGGGCGAAGCGCGAAGCCGAGCTTGGGAAATTCCTGCCGACGCGTTCGCACCCCGTGCTCCAGATGCTGGCACTCTTGGTGCTGGTGATGGGCTGCGCCATCGTTTTGTACAGCGACAAGGAGGGCAGGGGGAGTGACCTTGCCATCTTTGCGGGTATTGTATTGCTGAA
>CALAAN010000330.1 GCA_937884915.1 uncultured Oscillibacter sp. | reverse complement strand
AGAGTGTTCTCCAACGCCCCCACTTTTATTGACTACAGCGGCGCAGAATATGACCGGTTTGCAATTCACTTTCCGATCATATTCTGCGCCGCTGTGTGCTGTCGTTTGTGAAAACTCTGTACATGGCAAAAGAGCTTGACTCATGTGGGAAATGAGCAGTCGGAAACAATAGAACAGATCAGGCAAGACGTACACAATATGCAGGACGAAAAGGCTCCAAAAGCATTGAAAGCCGAAGCTCCCGATGCTTTATCACGCATCCCCGCTCTCGTGGGCCGCGGCGATTCTGCTGGCGAGCTCCGGCAGCTCGATCATTCTCCGTTCTCGGCATCATTGAAAAAACATCGCACAGAAGCATTTGCTTCTGTGCGATGTTTTTTGCTTTGATCGGGCTCGTTTGACTCAGGCCTGAGCGGTCAGCGCACCCTTCCGGCTCGCGTGGATCACCATGCCGATCACAAAGCCGACGAGCGCAGGCAGCAGCCAGCCGAGATTCTTGTCGAACAACGGCAGGTACTTTTCCGCAAAGGCAATGGGCACGTCGAGGTGAAGCGCGGTCTGCACCGACGCGGGCAGCGTCTTCATGCAGTCGAAAATGGCAGCGGCCCACGTGCCGATCATCGTCGCGATGTAAACGGTGCGGTCATGCGAGAAGAACTTGCCGATAAAGGCGAGCAGAATGAGTGCGATGGCCGGAGGATAGATGAGCATGAGCATCGGGACGGAATACTCGATGATGGCGCTGAGGCCGATGTTGGATACGGCGAAGGAAAACACCGTGAAGAGGATCGCCCAGGTGCGATAAGAAATTTTGCCGTTCGTCATCTTGACAAACGTCTCCGAGCAGGCCGTGACAAGGCCGATAGAGGTTTTGAGGCAGGCAAAGGTGATGGTGAAGGCGAGGATGAACTGGCCCACGCCGCCGAGATAGTGCCCCGCGATCTGCGTGAGGGCGATGCCGCCGTTTTCAGACAGCTCGAAAATTCCTCTCGACTGCACGCCGACCAGGATGGACAGCACGTAGATCAGCGCCATCAGCGCGCCTGCAAGAAGGCCGGAGGAGAGCACGTCCTCGGCGATGATGTCGTCGTTGTCAACGCCCATACGGCGGATGACGTCGATGACCACAATGCCGAAGGCGAGGCCGGCGATGGCGTCCATCGTGCCGTAGCCCTCAATGAGCGCGGGGAAAAAGGCGTTGCCCTGGTAGGCCTCCGTCGGCTCGACCGCAGAGATCGCCGCGCCGGGCGAAAGCAGCGCCGCGATGATCAGCACCGCGAAGAAGAACAGGAAGAGCGGATTGATAATCTTGCCGATCCAGAGGGTGATCTTGCCGGGGCGCAGCGAGAAGAAGAGCACGAAGGCGAAGAACACCGCCGAAAAGACGAGCAGATACAGCCACTCCGGCGAATCCGCGCCCAGCAGGGGCGTGATGCCGGTCGTGAACGAAACGGTCGCGCATCTCGGGATAGCAAAGAGCGGGCCGATGGTCAGGTACAGAATGCAGGTGAAGAAGATGCCGTAGCCCCTGCCAACCTTGCTCGAGAGCGTCTGCAAGCCGTCAGAGTGCGTGATGCCGATGGCGGCGACGCCGAAGATGGGGATGCCGACCGCCGTGATGATAAAGCCAATCATGGCGACGACCGCATTGCGGCCGGCCATCTGGCCGAGATGTACGGGGAAGATCAGGTTGCCCGCGCCGAAGAACATGCCGAACAGCGTTCCGGCGACGAGGGTCTTCTGCCGGAAGGTCAATTTTTTAGTAGTCATGAGATAATCAACTCCTTTGTGCTGAAAATCTTACACCCTGCACTTGAAAAAGAGAAACGCTCGGTTATAATAGGTATATTACAAATTAAAATACCCTTTGCAGGAGTAGGGATATGGACAGCAAAAAATTTGAAATTCTGATGACCGCCGTCAACCTCGGCAGCTTTTCCAAAGCGTCCGAGGTCGTGGGCTACACCCAGTCGGGTCTGACGCACCTCATCAACGGTCTGGAGCGCGAGATCGGCATGCAGCTCATCCGGCGCGACCACAGCGGCATTTCGCTGACGGAGGACGGAGAGGCACTGCTGCCCGCGATTCGTGAATACTTGAGCGCGACGGCGAAGCTCGAAAACCAGATCGAGACCATCACGCAAAAGCGGACGGCGACGATCCGTATCGCCGCCTACGCGAGTCTTGCCATGCACTGGATGCCCGAAATTCTGTACCGCTTCCGCCGCGTGTGTCCGGAGACGGATGTCGATCTTCGTATGGTGGACCACGAACTCGAGCCCTTTGAACTGCTCGAAGAGGGACGCACGGACGTCATCTTTGCCGCGCGGCAGAGCCGCATCAACTGCGATTGGACGCCGCTCTACTACGACGCGATGTACGCCATATTGCCGGAGGACTATCCCACCGGCGGCGAAGAGACCTTCCCCATCGAGGAATTCGACGGGAAAGAGTTTCTGATGCCCTACGGTCGGTTCGACATCGACGTGAACGCCGCGCTGAGCCCGAAAAAGGTGAAGCCGAATATCCGCCCCTGCCACGTGGACGACGAAACGGTCATCCGCATGGTCAGCAAGGGTCTTGGCATCACGATGATGACGGAGATCATGATGCGCGGGCGGACGCACGGCGTAAAAACGCTGCCCGTCAGCCCGAAAACAGGGCGGGAGCTCGGCATCGGTATGCACCTGAGCAGGAACACGCCGGAGGAAATTCTGCGCCTGCGCGAGTGCGTGCTCGACTTCACGCGCGAGCTGACGTAAAGCCCCCCCTCCCCGTTTTAGAAACAGTTGCTCCCAAGAAAGCGCAAAACAGGCCGCTCGCCTAACGGCGAGCGGCCTGTTTTGCTATATGTTGTCATTCGACCTTTTCCAAAGCCGCATCGGCGTTCTTCTGCAGATGCGCATAGCGGTGCGAGGGACGGAATACAGCGCCGCAGCCAGCATCAAAAGTGCCGTGGTCGCAAGGCTGATGGGAAACACCAGCATGATGTTCAAAAACGTCTTATCCTTGGGGAACACCCAGCGCAGCCAGCTCAGGCGGACGCCGCAAATGCCCAGCATCGTCAAAATGGCGGGCGGCAGCGAAATTTCAAAGCCGCGCAGGTAGCCGGGGACAGCACCTCGTAGCAGAGGCTGAACACGTGCGACGGCATGATCAGCATCAAGCGGATGTAACCGGTCTCCACCACCTGCGGATCGCCGTTGAAGATGGCAAGCAGCGATTTTCCAAAAAAACAGGATCACGGCGATCACGATGCCGAGGCTGACGACGCCCTCCAGCAGGCACAGCAGCAGCGTCTTCTTGCAGCGCTTGATCTCGCCCGCGCCGAAGTTCTGCCCGACAAACGTCGTGCAGGCCTGCGAGAACGAATTGAGGATATCGTAGGTGATGATCTCGATGTTATAGGCCGCGCTCGACGCCGCCATGACGACCGTGCCGAGGCTGTTGATCGCACCTTGAATGACGATGTTCGCGATGGAAAACATCGCGCTCTGCACGCCCGCGGGCACGCCAATGCGCAAAATCTGCTTGAGGCAGAGCATGTCGATGCGCAGCTTTTTCGGCTCAAGGCGGATGACTTTGTCTGTTTTGAGCAGGAAGATCCACAAAATTGCCGCGCTGACCGCGTTCGACAGCACTGTTGCGATAGCGACGCCGTCCACGCTCATGCGGAGCGCAGCCACGAAAAAGAGGTTCAGGATCACGTTCAGAACGCCCGAGGCAGTGAGCGCGATCAGCGGGATCTTCGTCTCGCCCACGCTGCGGAAGACCGCCGCTTCAAAGTTGTAGAGCAAGATCATCGCAGGCCCGCAAGATAGATGCCGCAGGTACAGCAGTGCCAGCGGAAACACATCATCCGGCACGTTCAGCTGGTTCAGCAGCGGGACGGCGATCAGCTCGCCGATGACCGCCGCGATCAGTCCTCCCAGCACCGCCACAACGGCGGAGGTGTGCACTGCGTGGTGCACCATCTTGTCGTTTTGTTCGCCGAGGCGTGCGCGATCGTCACGTTCGCGCCCAGCGCGATGCCGATGAACAGGTTGACGATCAGGCTTGATGATCGAGCTGTTCGTGCCGACGGCCGCGACCGCCACGGTGCGCAGCTCGCCGGTAAAGTTGCCGATGACGGCGATGTCCGCGGCATTGAACAGCTGGCTCAAGATCGCCGTGGCCGCCACCGGAATGGCAAAGCGCGGGATCTTATCCCAAAGCGTCCCGTGAAGCATATCCAATGATTTTTTCTGCGCTGCGACTTTCAATCCTGCTGCCCCTTTCCGCAATTTGTCCGGCCTATGATATCACGCCCCGCGCCAAATGCAAGAGGCAGAAAAGCCAAAAAATAGCGATGCCCTGCCGTCACGGAAATACCAGATGTTACAGGCACTCCGCAAAATTTCGTAGATTTCGTCGCGCGTCAGCTTCTTGCAGCAGCCGGCGGTGATGTTGGTGGAATCCGCGATGGCACGGAAATCGGTATCGGCGGGGATACCCAGTTCTGCAAAGCTGGTCGGCAGACCGATCTCTCTGATGAACGCGGCCAGCGCGTCGATACCGGCAAGTGCGGTTTTTTCGTCACTGCCCTTGGATGCGATGCCACACACACGCTTCGCGTGAAATGTGCGAACCGCGCCGCGCCGTTGCTCATTTCGCTGCCGGTACCGAACACGGTGACAATGGTGCCGAGCGGAATGAACTTCGTGGGCAGAGTATGCTTCGTGTACTGCATCTCCCAAATATCTTCATTGAGATTTACCTGTGCGGAAATGACCTTGCAGCAGTCGGACACGCTGCCGCCGCCCACGGCGAGAATCAGGTCAACGTGGTTCTCCCGCGCCAGCTTTGCGCCCTCCTGCACTTTCGCGTAGGTGGGGTTCGACATGATGCCGGAGAACTCCACGACGCGCTTGCCCGCGGCGTTCAGAATGCCCATGATCTCATCGTACCCGCCGTTGCGCT
>CALAAN010000329.1 GCA_937884915.1 uncultured Oscillibacter sp. | reverse complement strand
GAGCTCCCCGGCGGCGATGAGGCTGCGGAAGATCCCCGCGTGATACTCCGTCACGCGCTCCACATAGCGCCTGGAATAGAGCGCCGCAAGCTCCGGCGAGCGGAACTGCTCGAGCGTCATCATCCGGCGGAAGCGGCTGATGGTCTCGTTGTGGAGCGAGTAGAAAAAGATCTGCCGGACCTTTTCCAGCAGCCCGTCCTCCGTGATGCGGGTGAAGACGGGGATATCCTGCCGCGCGTTCTGCACGTGGATGTCGATCCTGTCGGTGTCCGCCTCATACTGCGCGGCCGTCGCCTCCACGATCGCGTCAAAGATGGCGCGCTTGCTGGGAAAATGGTTGTAGAGCGAGGGGGCCTTGATGCCCACGGCCGCCGCGATCTGGCCGACGCTGACCGCGTCGTAGCCATGGACGGAGAACAGCTCCAGTGCCTTGGCGAGAATTTTCTGCCGGGTATCCTCCTGCTTCATCCCTGCATCACGGCTCCTCTACAGCTAACTAACATTCGTTAGTCAGCATTCTACCACCACTTCCCTCTCCTGTCAAGCCCATCTGCAGAAAAACCTCGTAGCGTTTGCGCCCGCCGGCGGCGCAAGCCTCTTGGCAAAAAAGCCGCAGCTTTTTTGCCAAATGCGACAGCGGCCCGCGGGTCTCCCCGCGGGCCGCTGCCAACACAAATGAAAAGAGGAATCACGAAACGAGCATTTTGAACGTGCGCGGATCGCACAAAAGGGACCTTCAGCGGACGCTGAACAGCAGATCGCCGTAGGACGGATACGGCCACTTCTCACTGTACGCCATAGTCTCCATCTCATCCGCGGAAGCCCTGAGCGCGCTCATGTCGGCGAGGATGAAATCCTTGTAGTAATCCGCGAGCTCAACGCTCGAAGTTATCGACTTCGCCGTGTAGAGGTCAGACTCAAGCTTCTTGACGTTCGAGTAAGTGCTGCCGAGCAGATTTCCGAGCGCCTTGACCGTCTCGGTCTCGTAGGTGGTGTCGATGTCCGCGGAGAGCTTC
>CALAAN010000328.1 GCA_937884915.1 uncultured Oscillibacter sp. | reverse complement strand
GAATCAACTTACAGTAATTTGAGGGCAGCACTGTTTTGCTGTCATGGGAGAAAGGCGGACAGGTGGAGCGCGGACAAGGAGAGCTAAAGCGGTTATTTGACCGTATTTTCCATATTGACATTCACAAAGATTCATGCTATATTGATGCCACTGGAATCAATACCGACGGAATTGATTTGAAAGAAGAGGTGAGGGCGATGGCGAAGCGGATCGAGGGCGTGACTGAAAAGATACTCGCGTGTGCGAAAGAAGAATTCCTGACAAACGGATATGAGAACGCCTCGCTGCGCGTCATCGCGGAGAAGGCGGGGTACACCAAGAGCGTGATCTATATCCGCTATCCGGACAAAGAGAGCCTGTACCGCTCGCTTGTGGAGCCGGTGGCGGACGGACTTTGCGATTTCTTGCAGTCCGCGCTGAACGGCTTTCAATCCCTTTCGGGCGAGGAGCAGAAGGCGAATGAGAAGGATTATGCCGACGGCGGCTTTCCGCGCTTCATTGCCTATATTTACGAGCATTTCGATATCTTCAAGATCTTGCTGACGAGCGGCGAGACACAGATCTATCAGGAATTTCTGCACAAGCTTGTCGAGATCGACACGGCCTGCACGACGCGGTTCATCGAGCAGACGCACAACGATGCGTTCTCCTCGGGCAGGCTGACGCCGGAGCTGGCGCACATTTTATCCTGCGCCTTTTACTCGGGGGTTTTCGAGGTCGTCATCCATGATATGCCGCAGGAGAAGGCAAACGAGCATGTGAGCCGCCTGCGTAGATTTTACAACGCCGGCTGGCGAACCATTTTCGAAGGGGAAGCGGTCGGCTGCTGAGCGATCCCAAAGGAGGCGAGAACAACGGACAGCAAAGCCTATATCGAAGCGGCCGGCTGGGTGTATTGCCCCGTCTGCGGAGCAAAGACGCGCGATAAAGTCCTGCCGGACACCGAGGCGCGCCGATGGCCGCTCTATTGCAGAAAATGCGGCAGAGAATCCATTGTCAACATTCAGAATATGTGCATTCAATTATCATCCGAGCCAGACGCAGCGACGCAGAGCCGATAATTTGAAGGAGATTCTCCCTCAGATCATCGGCTCTCTTTTTATCTATTGGTTAGATAAATCTAACTTGAAATTTGTGTATTTCGAAAGAAAGAAAGTCAAAACATGAAACGATCCGAAAAGGGCTTGCCCATGGCAAGGCTGATGGCGCTTGCGGGCGAGCAGAAAAAGCAGTATGCGCGGTCGATCATTTTAGCGGTGATCGGTGTGGCGGCGGGGATGCTCCCGTACTTCGCGGTCGCGCGCATGGTGATCGCGCTGCTGGGCGGCGTGGAGAATTCTGCCTACTACGGGCGATGGTGCCTGATCGCGGCGGCAGGGTATCTGCTGAAGGTGCTTTTCTCCATCTGGTCGACCTCCGTGTCGCACACGGCGACCTACAAGACGCTGCGTGAGATCCGAAAAACGCTCATTTCCAAGCTCTCACGCCTGCCGATGGGCGATATCCTCGACACACCCGCGGGACAGCTCAAGGACATGATTGTCGACCGTGTGGAGGGGCTTGAGACGACGCTCGCGCACATGGTGCCGGAGATGACGGCGAATCTGCTCATCCCGATCTGCCTGCTCGTCTACCTCTTTGTGCTCGATTGGCGCATGGCGCTTGTCTCGCTCATCACGCTGCCGGTGGGCATGGCCTTTGTTTCAGTCATGGCGCGCACATATCCCGCCAAATACGAGGGGGCGGTGCAGGTGAGCCGCCAGATGACGAACGCGGTCGTCGAGTACATCGGCGGCATCGAGGTCATCAAGGCCTTCAACCAGAACGCCAAGTCCTACCAGCGCTATACGGACGCAGTGAACGCGGACGCCGCCTATTTCTATAACTGGATGAAGAGCTGCCAGTGGCCGATGTCGGCCTACACGGCCATCTGTCCTGCGACGCTGCTGACGGTGCTGCCGATTGGATTCCTTTTCTACGCGAACGAGAGCCTGTCGACGCCGGATCTCATCACGGTCATTGTTCTGTCGCTCGGCATCATCGGGCCGATTCTTGCGGTGAGCAATTATATTGACAGTCTTGCCATTCTTGGAACAGTCATGGGCGATATCGGTTCGCTGCTCGATAAACCCGAGCTTGTCCGCCCCACGGAGGAGGTTGAGTGCAGGGATTCGACCGTCGAGCTGCGCAATGTGAGTTTTTCCTACGCCGCAGACGGCAAGAAAATTTTACACGGCATCGACCTGACGATCAAGCCGGGGAGCGTGACGGCGTTGGTCGGCCCGTCGGGCAGCGGCAAGAGTACGATCGCCAAGCTGATCGCCGGATTCTGGGATGTGAGCGGCGGCAGCATCCTGCTCGGCGGACAGGACCTGAAAAATATCCCGCAGCGCCAGCTCGCGGGGATGATCGCCTACGTGTCGCAGGACAACTATCTCTTTGACGACACCATTCGCGAAAATATCCGCATGGGCCGCCGCGGCGCGACGGATGCGGACGTGGAAAACGTCGCCAGAGCGGCGGGCTGTCACGACTTTATCATGGGTCTGGAGCACGGCTACGACACCGTTGTCGGCGGCGCGGGCGGACACCTTTCCGGCGGCGAGCGCCAGCGCATCGCCATTGCGCGCGCCATGCTCAAGGATGCGCCCATCGTCATTTTAGACGAGGCGACCGCGTATCTCGATCCGGAAAACGAAGCGGGCGTGCAGAGCGCCAT
>CALAAN010000327.1 GCA_937884915.1 uncultured Oscillibacter sp. | reverse complement strand
TTCTCTTGGGGGATCAAAAGGGGGTATTCTCTCACGTGAGAGAATACCCCCTTTTACGCACTTCCGCACGGTGCGGAAACACCCCCGCGCCTGCGCGGAACAATTTGCAAATGGTTTTGTTAAACCGTTTCCAGAATCTCGCGCGCAACATACACGCCGCTCGCCGACGCGTGCGACAGCGAATGCGTAATGCCGCTGCCGTCGCCGATGACATAGAGTCCCTTGTACGGTGTTTCGAGGTGCTCGTCGAGAGCGACCTCCATGTTGTAGAACTTGACCTCAACGCCGTAGAGCAGCGTATCATCGTTCGCAGTGCCCGGCGCGATCTTGTCGAGCGCGTAGATCATCTCGATGATGCCGTCCAGAATGCGCTTGGGCAGCACGAGGCTCAGATCACCCGGAGTCGCCGCGAGCGTCGGCGTGACAAGACCCTCTTCGATGCGCTTGACCGTGCTGCGGCGACCGCGGACGAGATCGCCGAAGCGCTGGACGATGACGCCGCCGCCGAGCATGTTGGACAGGCGCGCGATGGATTCGCCGTAGCCGTTGGAATCCTTGAACGGCTCGGAGAAGTGCTTGGCGACGAGCAGGGCAAAGTTTGTGTTGTCGGTCTGGAGGGACTTGTCTTCGTAGCTGTGGCCGTTGACCGTGACGATGCCGTTTGTGTTCTCGTTGACGACGATGCCGTTGGGGTTCATGCAGAACGTGCGGACGTTGTCCTCGAACTTTTCCGTACGGTAGACGATCTTGCTCTCGTAGAGCTCGTCGGTCAGATGGGAGAAGACGACGGCGGGCAGCTCGACGCGCACGCCGATATCGACGCGGTTCGACTTCGTGGGGATCTTGAGCTCCTGGCAAACGCCCTCCATCCACTTGCTGCCGACGCGGCCGACGGAGACGATGCACTTATCGCAGGTGTAGTCCGTTTCGCCGACGGTGACGCGGTAGCCCTCGCCCTCACGGGCGATGGTGGTGACAGGGGAGTCGAAGTAGAAGTCGACCTTACCTTTAAGCAGGTCATAGAGGTTCGAGAGCACGACGAGGTTCACGTCCGTGCCGAGGTGGCGGACAGAGGCGTCGAGAAGATTCAGCTTATTCTGGATGCAGAGCTTTTTGAACTTCGTGCCGGCGGTGGAGTAGAGCTTCGTGCCCTCACCGCCGTAGGCCATGTTGATCTCGTCGACATAGTGCATGAGGTCGAGCGCCTGCTTCTTGCCGATGTACTCGTGCAGCGTGCCGCCGAAGTCGTTGGTGATGTTGTACTTGCCGTCGGAAAATGCGCCCGCGCCGCCGAAACCGCTCATGATCGAGCAGCTCTTGCAGCGGATGCAGGATTTGACCTTGTCGCCGTCGATGGGGCAGTGGCGCTTTTCAAGGCTGTGACCGGCCTCGAACACGGCGACGCGCAGGTCGCTGCGATCCTTTGTCAGCTCGTAGGCGGAGAAGATGCCGCCGGGGCCGCCGCCGATGATGATGACGTCGTAATGCATGGAAGAAACCTCCATTTGATCCGGATTTGCCGGAGGAGCATCCCACCGGCGCAAAAATACATACTATATTGTAATAAAACCACGGATAAAGTCAAGAGGTGGAACGGAAAAAGGAGCGGAAACATTTCCGCTCCTTTTTGGCTGAGTCTACATATTTTTCTTGATGCTCTTGATGGCATTTTTTTCGAGGCGCGAGACCTGTGCCTGCGAGATGCCGATCTCGCTCGAGACTTCCATCTGCGTCTTGCCGTCGGAGTAGCGCAGGGCGAGGATCTGGCGCTCGCGCTCGCTCAGGCGCGCCATGGCCTCCTTCAGCGCGATCTGTTCGAGCCAGTCCTCGTCGGTGTTCTTGTTGTCGCGCACCTGATCCATGACGCACACGGCGTCGCCGCCGTCGGAGTAGATGGGCTCAAAGAGCGATACGGGGTCGCACACGGCGTCCATGGCGAAGACGACCTCTTCGCGCCGGATGCCGAGCTCGCGCGCGATCTGCTCGACCGTGGGCTCACGCTGCTGCTCACGCTGGAGCTTTTCGCGCGCCTGCAGGACGCGGTAGGCCGTGTCGCGCATCGAGCGGCTGACGCGGATGGAGCTGTTGTCGCGCAGGTACCGCCGGATCTCGCCGATGATCATCGGCACGCCGTAGGTGGAGAAGCGGACATTCTGCGAAGTGTCGAAGTTGTCGATGGCCTTTAAGAGCCCCACACAGCCGACCTGGAAGAGGTCGTCCGCGTTTTCTCCGCGGCCGGAAAAGCGCTGGATGACCGACAGCACCAGCCGCAGATTGCCCTCGACGAGCTGTTCGCGCGCGGACGAGTCGCCGTCCTTTGCACGCCGAAGCAGCGCGTCCGTCTCCGCGGCGGTCAGCGTCGGCAGCTTCGTCGTGTTTACGCCGCAGATCTCCACCTTGCCAAGCATAAAAAGAATCCCCGCCTCCCATGCGTAGTGCTTTCAGTATGTCCGCACGCGGCGGAAACATACGAAATGGGAGGCGGGGATATTTTTTATCGT
>CALAAN010000326.1 GCA_937884915.1 uncultured Oscillibacter sp. | reverse complement strand
CCGCCTCTACAAGATCGTTGACCCCGGCTTCACGGGCCTCAACCGCTTCCTGACCCCGCACGAGGTCAAAACCATCGCGTTTTCCACGACGCAGAAAACCTTTGCCGCGCTCGACGCCGAGAACCGCTGGCTCGCCAACACGACGACGCTCGATATCACTTCCTTTGCCAACGGCATCGAGGATCACGCCAGCAACCTGCCGCTTGCCGGTATGCGTTCTCTCCGCATCGTCGACAATCTGCGCTACATGCTCGGCATGGAGCTCATGCACGCGGCCCAGGCCGTCGAAATGCGCCGCGACCAGCGCGCCGACAACCTGCTCCGTCTTGGCAAGGTCACCGGCCCCCTTAAGGACGCCTACCGCAAAACCATCCCCTACTACGATGCCGACCGCAACCTCAGCATCGACATCGAAAAGTCCTATCAGGTCATCAAGGACGGCTCGCTGCTCAAGGTCATCGAAGAAGTCGAGCGCGCGTAACACGCAATTCCAAATGAAAAGGGCGCATCCGACCGGATGCGTCCTTTTTGTTCTGGAATTATCGCTTTACAGGCGGCTCATCAGCTTGGCAAAGGTGTCCGCCGTCAGGCCGCGGGCGGCCTCGGTCTTGTAGAGGCGGTTCGCCGGACGGCAGTTGTTGTGGATGGTCTCGGCGACCATCGGCGTGATCTCTTCAATGAGCTTTTCATCGAGCACGCGGCCGCGCATGTACTCCTCCGCGTCCGTCACACGGATCGGCGTTCCGCCGACCGCGCCGAGCGAGAGTCTCGCCTGCTCGACCTTGCCGTTTTCGTCCAGCTTGACAGCGGCGGCCAGTCCCTCGCGGGAGATGGACACGCGCTCGCGCGAACCGATCTTATGGAACGCACTGACGTAGCCCTCGAACTGCTTTAAGTCGATCAGAATAGCCGTGACGGCCTGATCTGGCTGTAAAATCGTCTTCTGCGGGCCGGTGATAAATCCGTTCACCGGCGTCTCGCCCACTGTGCCGTCGGCGTTCATCAGCTCAAGCTGAGCATCATACAGCCACGAGACCGGCAGCATGTCGCCCGCGGGCGAGGCGTTGCAGAGGTTGCCCGCCATCGTGCCCTTGGCGCGGATCTGCGGCGAGCCGACGTCGGACGCTGCGTCCGCAATGGCACAGAACGCCTTGTCGTCCTTGAGCGCGGCGGTGATGCCGTTCATCGGCACTGCCGCGCCAATGCGCAGCACGCCGTTTTCTTTTGTAATGGTGTTCAGCTCCGGGATGAAGCCGGGATAGATCAAAAGGTCGGGCGCGAATTTACCCGCGCGCTCCTTGATGACAAAATCCGTGCCGCCGGCGATGATCTTCGTCTTCTCCGTGGCGGCGGAAAGCGCCTGCGCAAGCTCGGCAAGCGTTCTCGGCGTTAAGCTCTGCACTGCGCTTCCCTCCTCTCCTTTGCGGCGCGCTTGACGGCGCGCACGATCTGCACATAGCCGCTGCACCGGCAGATGTTGCCGGAGAGCGCCAGACGGATCTCATCCTCGCTCGGGTCGGGATTCTTGCGCAGCAGCGCCTCGGCAGACATGATCATGCCGGGCGTGCAGTAGCCGCACTGGATGGCGAGCTCTTCGACAAAGCAAGTCTGGATGATGTCGAGCGAGCCCATTTCGGCAAGGCCCTCGATCGTCGTGACCTCGCGGCCCTCGAGCTGAATGGCAGTGGTCAGGCAGGAGTGAACGGCTTCGCCGTCGAGCAGCACCGTGCACGCGCCGCACTCGCCCTCCGCGCAGCCCTCCTTCGTGCCCGTGAGGTGCAGGTCCTCGCGCAGAATGTCGAGCAGGCGGCGGTCAGGCTCGGTCTCGAGCGTGACGGGGCGGTTATTCACGATAAAATTAAGCGTCATGGTTCTCTCTCACCTCCGCCAGATATTTGAGAATGCAGTCGGGGTCATACGGCAGCACCGAGAGGTTTGCGTGCAGCGCGTCATTCACCGCGCCGCACACTGCCGGAGCGACCGGCACATAACAGACCTCGCCGATGGACTTTGCGCCGAACGGGCCCTCCTTCGAGCGGCCATCCTGCAAAAGCTCCACGCGGATGTTCGGCAGGTCGTTTGCAAGGAATAAGTGGTATTTGGACAAGCTCTCCGTGCAGCGGCCGTCCTTCTGCATGGTCATCTTTTCGCGCAGCGCCGCGCCGCAGCCCATCTGCACCGCACCCTGGATCTGTGCCTCGCAGAGGCCGGGGTTGATGGCCTGGCCGATATCGTGGACGGCGAGATAGTCGAGCACCTTCGTAAAGCCCATCCAGGTATCGACCTCGACATGGGCAAAGTGTGCGCCGGTCACGCCGGGATTCGTCACGTTCGAATAGCTGGCATAAGCTGTCAGGTTGCCGGCGTGGGTGTGCATGCTCTTTTTGGCGAGCTCGGCAAACGAAAGGAGCGGCTCATCCTGCCCCACGCGATAGATGTGGCTGTCGTTTAGAAACAGCTCGTCCTCGGGAAGGTCTAAAAGCTGCGACGCCGCGTGCAGCATCTTCTTTCTCAGCGCGTTTGCCGCATCCTGCACGGCGCGGCCGACCACATAGGTCGTACGGCTGGCAAAGCAGCCGTAGTCGATGGGCGTGACCGCGGTGTCGCCCTCGGTCATGTAAATTTTATCCTCGGGAACCTTCAGCACTTCGGCGGCGATCATGCGCATGGCCGTCACCGTGCCGCAGCCGTGGTCGTGCAGGGTGAAGTTCGCCTGCATCGAGCCGTCGGCATTTAAGCTGATGCTGCCCTCGCCGTAGTCGTTGAAGCGCGGGAAGTACGTGTTGCCGTGGCCGCCGATGCCGATGCCGACGCCCCTACGGTAGCGCTGCTGTGAGGCGTTAAACGCTTTGTCCTCTGCTTTCAGCTTGTCCCAGCCAAACTTTTCGCTGCCGAGTGTGATCGCATCGCCGATGCGGATGTCTTCAAGCGACAGGTGCAGCTTCTTGTCCTCTTCGCCGCTGCGCGCCACATTCTTGAGGCGGATCGTGAGGCGGTCGATGCCGAGCTTTTCCGCCGCGGCGTCGATCTGGCGCTCCATCATCAGCGCCTCTTCCGCCGCCGACCAGCTGCGGAACGCGCCGGAGACCGGCGAATTCGAACTGATGACCTGCCCGTGATAGTGCATATACGGGATGCGGTAGCAGCGCGTCGGTTTACCGGCCAGCGCACGGACATAGTCGCCCGCGTTGCCGATGTAAGCGCCCGCGTCGAGCGTCACATCGCAGTAGATCTCTTTCATTTCGCCGTCGGGTGTGTAGTAGCCACGCGCGCTCATGCGCATCGCGCCGCGCACGATCGTGTCGGTCATGGCCTCGCCGCGGGAGTAGACGAGCTTGACGGGACGGCAGAGCTTTTTGGCGACGAGCGCCGCGACAGGCTCCAAAAACCACTCCTGCTTGGCGCCGAACGAGCCGCCCATCGTCGCCTTGACGACGCGGACGTGGCTCTCCGGCATCTCCAGATAGTCTGCGAGCACGGTGCGGATACCGTGCACGGCCTGGTTCGGGCAGTAGACGGTCAGCATGTCGCTATACGGATCATAGTCGGCGATGCAGGCGTGCGTCTCCATCGTGGCGTGGTGCAGGCGCGGCAGCTCCATCGTGCTGCACACCTCAATGAGCCCTTCGGTGCTCTCCTGCTTTTCGCCGACCTCCAGCGTGTACTCGTCGCGGACGGGTGTTTCGCCCTCCAGACAGTTCTTGCCCGCGAGCGTATCGTCAAAGCCGATGGAAAACGGCAGCTCTTCATATTCTACTTCCACAAGGCGCGCGGCCTTTTCCGCCGTCTCCTGGTCGCAGGCCGCGACCACGCCGATCTTGTCGCCCACAAAGCGCACGTAATCGTTGAACGCTCGCTCTTCGTTCGGCAGCGAC